>JAQUXC010000014.1 GCA_028692545.1 Patescibacteria group bacterium
ATATAGAGGCGGGATTATTCAATATCATCTCCTAATACATAATCCCCAAACAATTCATCTGGTAAGTCATGAACTAGTTTATTCCAATTAGTACCATATAATTCTATTGCTTTTTCTTCTGTCTTTATCCATCTTATAGTTCCATTACTTCCCACTAGATATACTTTAGCTACTGTTGGTATTTTAAATAGTATACCAGCATTGTATGGAACATTCTTTCCTAGTGTATAAGTAGCTAGTTCTTCTTTGGTTATTGTAGTTACAAATGAAAAATCATCATTAAAGTATGAATACCATATCTTCTCATTTGAATATGCATGTCTAATATTGTCAGTATCTACAAAGTACACTGTACTAGTATCCTCTGTCTTTACCCACTTACCTGTTTTCCATATTTTGTTTATTTCTGTTTCATTAATTTCTTCATTTTCATTGTTTTCTTCATTATCATTAGTATCTTGTTCTTCATTATCATTATTTTGATTATCATCTGTATTGTTGTTTGTATCATTATTCCATCCTCCACCTGTTGATCCAGTTGATGGTCTTACTGATTTTGGAATCTAATCAGTTTTAACTTTGTAATTATTTTCATCACATTTATCATCATTGAAACAATTAAAAGAAATATAACCTATATTTTCTCCATATGCATAACCTATAAATTGACCACTTGTGTTTATTGTTACACCATCAAAATTTATCCAACCTGTATTTTCACTATATGCATAGCCACTCAATATCCCGTCTTCTGTATTTGATACTTTGTAATTATTGTCATCACATGTATTAGTATTAGAACAATTTAATGATATCCATCCCATATTCTCAGAATATGCATATCCAATAAGTTGTGTATCTGATATATAGATATCACTATTTGAATCTTTGAAATTTATCCATCCTGTATTCTCATTGTATGCATATTTGTATGTTTCATCTATTATTCCATAATCAACAGATGCAAATGATTGATTGTATAGAAAAAAGCTAAAAATTAGAATAAAAAATGAAATACTTGTTTTGATTATTTCTTTTGTTTTAATCATAGATGTTTAAAAAATAATTAATAATTTTATTAATATTTATATAAATTGTGATGTATATTATTATATATTATATTTTATCACCCCCCCTGAGAGTATAAAGTTAAAAGGTGGTTTTATTTAAGATTAATAATTATCTATTGATAAATTTGTATTGCGTTTACTGTTTATTAGATATATTGCAAATACAAACCACCATATTATAGAAAGATCATTTTTGAAATATGGTACTTCTACTATTCCCTGAATTATAATTGCAAGAAATGTAACAAGTAATATAAAATTTGTCTTTGATAAATCATTTACTAATTTCAAAATAAATAATATAGAGAGCCAAAAAAATCCAACAAGCCCAAACAATCCAAGAGAAACCCAAATATTCAAAAATATGCTATGCGGATACAAAAATGTCTCAACATAATCAAACTTATGATAATCTATAATCTTACTCTGATACCCTACAAGTCCTGCACCGAACATAATATTATCTTTCAAATAATTTTTTGTTTCAAAATACATTTGTCTTCTAATCTGACCCGACAAATCTTGTAATAATATTTTTTGTTTCAAATTATACTGATATGCATCTGGCAAGTCTATTGTCTTCGGAGCTTTTGTAACAAATGGAAATAAAAATGCCAAAATTATAATTGAGATTGAACTTATCAAAATAAACTTTTTGTTTTTTATAATCTTGAAAACTGCAAAAATTATAAGCCCTGCAAAAATAGCAATTATTGCTGATTCTGACTTTGCCAAATATATCACAATAAATGACAATATTAAAGTCAAAATATTAAATATTTTAAGCCATATTTTTTTGTCACTTAATAAATTTATAAATGTTAGGAAAAAAATTGGAAGTAATATTAGACCATTTGCATTTGGATAACCAAAAAAAGTAGTTACTCTGTTTTGCTCTAATATGTCTGTTGTATTAAATATCAAATTTCCTGTAAGTCTTTGATAAATTGCTAATCCAAAAATAAGAAATGCTAAGATTTGTAAAAAATAAATACATCTTTTTATGTCTTTTTTATCTTTGAGACTTGAAACAAGTATTACAAAGAAAAACAATGATTCCAAAAAATATGACTTAAATATTCCAAGTGCCTTCATATAATCACTTGAAACAAATACTGCAATATAAGAAGAAATTAATATTAATATTATTGGTCGTCTTAAAGAATAAAAGATATTATCTTTATTCTTTAATTTTTCTTTTATATTTTTAAATATATTTGGAATAGCACTAAAATTTTTTATAAAAAATATTAATATCAAAACCCAAATAAGTCCAGATAAAAAATTAAATGGAATATTAAATATTTCAAACTGAACTCTATAGGTAGGAAGAAGCAAAAATATAAAACAGAGGACAAAATTAAAATTTTTCCAGGCTAAATATGAAAAACATAAATACAATAAAAATAATAACACATAATACATACTAAGATTTTTTAAAACTAATAAGTTCTTTTATTAAGTCTTTTGAAAAAACTTTGAACACAACAAGCAATACGCAATAAATAGCAGTGCCTATAAATATCTCCAAAACAAAATTTATGTTAATAAAATAGAGAATTAAATAGACAAATATAGATACAATAGCCGTTCTTATAAATATTGCAAAATCTATTTTCCAGCCAGTATATTTTTTTAGCAATATATAAGAAAAAACTGTTATCAAGCTTTCTGCAAATAAAGTCATATAAGCAGCCCCCCAGTAACCATATCTTGGAATAAATATAAAATACCCTATAAGACTTACTATCGCTGTTATAAAAAAATATAATATTGTTTTCTTTTGTTTCTCTACTGCTATTATTGCATAATTAAATAATGAACTAAAAAATATTATTACTGTTGGCCATATAAGGACTTTCAAAATATTTACTGATAGATAATATTTTGGACCTGCTATAAAATATATAATACCCTTTGCTTCTGCTATAAATAATACTATTATCAAAAAACACATCACAACAAAAAGATTAAACATTTTCTGTATAGAACGATTAAGGTCTTCTTTTTGTTTTTGAAAATAATAGAAAGTAAAAATTGGCAAAACTAAACCTAATATCATATGAGGCAAACCTGTTATAACTTCTAAAATTTTGTATGGCGCACTATATATTCCAACTTGAAAATCTGAACTATATATAGAAAGTATAAGCGTATCAGCTTTGAAATAAATAAGATTCAAAATTGTAGTAACTGCTATTGGCCAAGATATCAAAATAATTTTTTTCCAGTATGCAAGATCAATTGTCCATTTATATTTGATATATTTTCTAGCATATAAAACTACAATTATAAAAAGCACCACTGAATAAATATTATTCGCAAAAAGAACCAACAACAGATCTCCCTTTAAATATATTGCAAAAATTATAGATAACAAAAATATTATCTTACCAATAGTTTCCGCTATTATAATTTTATGCATCACCATTTCCTTTTGAAATATTGAAACATAAACTTGAATCATACTATTAAAGAAAAACGCAATAGATACAACGAGTATTCCAAACTTTATCATCATAGGATATGGAAATAAAAATCCAATAAGCGGAGCAATCACAAAAAAAGATAGCCCAGATATTATTCTAAGTGTTAATATATTACTAAAACATTTATCTTTATCAACATCTGGCTTACCTAATTCTTGAAGAAGAACTATATATAAACCAAAATCCAAAAATATTGAAAACATCTGCAAAAAGGTAAGGACAGTTGTATACTGCCCAAACCCAGATGGAGATAAATATCTTGTAAGATATGAAATAGCCAAAACACCAATCAAAATATTGATACTCTTTCCGATAATTTGAACAATCGTATTGTAGGCTATCTTTTTTGTAGAAAACATTTGTTATAAATTATAATTCTCTTGATTCTTTATACTTGATTAAGACTTCTTTCTTTATTGCATCTAGCACTTTCCTATTTTCTTTCAAAAATAATCTTGCATTTTCTCTTCCCACTCCTAATTTTTCTTCACCGAATGTTAGTGTATTTCCAGACTTATTTATTACTTCATATTTCAAACCAAGATCCAAAACATCTCCTGCAAGTGAAATTCCTTCATTGTACATTATATCAAACTGACACGTTGTAAATGGTGCTGCTACTTTATTTTTTACAATTTTACAATTTACACGATTACCAACTATTTCTTCTTTCTTTTTTATTACAGCTGCTCTTCTTACTTCTATTCTTATTGATGAATAAAATTTCAATGCTTTTCCACCAGGAGTAGTTTCGGGGTTTCCAAAAAATACACCAATTTTCATTCTAACTTGATTTATAAAAATCACAACCGTTCTACTTTTTGAAACAATTGGAGTAATTTTCCTAAGAGCTTTACTCATAAGTCTTGCTTGAAGACCCATCTGCATATCCCCCATTTCTCCATCTATTTCAGCTTGTGGTACGAGTGCTGCAACTGAATCAACTATTACAACATCAAGTGCATTTGATCTAATAAGTGTCTCTAAAATTTCAAGTGCTTCTTCTCCTGCGTCTGGTTGAGAAAGTATTAGATCATCAATATTTACACCAATTTTTTTTGCATAGGCTGGATCAAGAGCATGCTCTACATCTATAAATGCCACAACTCCACCTGCTTTTTGTGCTTCAGCCACTATATGTTGGGCAAGAGTTGTTTTTCCAGAAGATTCTGGTCCAAATATTTCAATAACCCTACCCTTTGGAACACCGCCTACGCCAAGTGCAATATCCAATGAAAGACATCCTGTGCTTATTGCCTCTACATCTGTAAAATGTACTGATCCCATTTTCATTATAGAACCTTGACCAAATCTTTCCTGTATCTGGCTCATTGCAGCATCAGCAGCTTTTTGTTTGTCCATTTTTTCTGTTTTTTCTTTTACCATATTTTTTTATTCATCCCTCTTAACGGGATATATTATTATTTAAAGAAACGACCCTTCATCTTTTTGTTTTAAAATTATTACCTCTTTTTTGTTGGGCCTACCATGTTTCCTTTTTGTAATTATATCAAATTTATTTAAACCATATTTAAGTTTTACATCAATACTAAAATCCCCATTTTCTGAGACGTCTATGACCTCACCATTTATATAAACCATAGATTCCTTTTCTGTTCTACCTATAATAGTAGTCAAATTATCTGATGTTATCAAATTTTCTTTTGGTTGAAATACAACAAGAGTTGGTGGTTTGATATAACTATTTATCCTAAAAAATATATATACTATAAAAAGCAAAATTACAAACCCGCCTAAAAATATTCTCAGATTTTTTGGATTAATGTATTCCAAAATAATTTTCTTTATACCAACTCTTTTATCTCCACTATCATTAAGATTATTTAGATTCTTTTTGTAATATTTGTTTAAATAAATTTTAAAATTCAGTCCCAAAAAGTTACAATATCTTTTCAAAAAACTTTTCAAATATACTTCTCCTGGAATAGCTTTCCAGTCTTCATTTTCTAATGCTTTTAAATATTTTATTGGGATATTACATTTCAAACAACACTCTGCCAAAGTCAAATCTTTTTCTAATCTAACATCCCTAAGCCTATCTCCTATATCTGAATTAATTTTCCTTATTCTAAAACTATTCATTTACCAATAATTATTTATTATCTTCCTCATCATCAATTTCAAAACTATCTTCTTCTATAATTTCATTCCTCTCTAATAAATCATCTGCCTGTCTCTCTAATTCATTGCCAACATTTTCTTTTATAAAATCATCTTCATCATCAATTTCTTCTTGGTCAATATCTTCATAATCATCTATTTCTTCTTCATAATTTCTATTATATTGACTCTGCCCTGTAAGCATAAGATCATCCTCAGAACTATCATCTTCATAATGTTTTGCATCCAAAACACCATTTTCTTCTGTAACAAGAACATCTCTCGGTTTAGCTCCATTTGCAGGACCCACAACTCCAATTTCTTCCAACTCATCTAGTATTCGTGCAGCTCTTGCATACCCAACTCTCAGTCTTCTTTGAAGTAATGTAGCTGATGCCTTATCACTTCTCATTACAACAGCTTTTGCTTCAGCAAGCAAAGAGTCTTGATCCCCAGACATTGTTCTTCCACCAAAACCAACTACAGTTGAAATATTTTCTGTAACATTTTCTAAATACTCTGGTTCAGCTTGTTCTTTTAGATAATCTATAACTCTTTCTTTTTCATCTTCTGAAATAAATACGCCTTGCACTCTTCTTGGTTTTGAATATTCAGCAGATGTAAAAAGCATATCTCCCTTACCAAGAAGTTTTTCCGCACCACTCGCATCAAGCACTGTTCTAGAATCTATCTGAGATGCAACAGCAAAGGCTATTCGAGATGTTATGTTTGCTTTTATAAGACCAGTTATAACATTTACAGATGGACGTTGTGTTGCAAGCACGAGATGTATACCAACGGCTCTAGCCATTTGAGCCAATCTTATTATTGCAGATTCTACCTCTTGAGGACTTACAGCCATGAGATCTGCAAGCTCATCTATAATTATAATAATATTTGGTAATTTATCCTCTGGTCTTGTTCTTGATTTATTGTAAAGATAAATATCCTTTTTATTCAAACTAGACAATAATTCATATCTTCTATCCATTTCAGCAACGGCCCATTTCAACGCATTTACGGTTTTATCTACTTTTGTAATAACTGGAGTAAGAAGATGAGGAATTCCATTATATGGAGAAAGCTCCACTCTTTTTGGATCAACCATTATAAGTCTCAATTCATTTGGATTTAACCTATAAAGCAAACTTACTATAAGAGAATTTATAGCAACAGATTTACCACTACCAGTTGCACCCGCTATCAAAAGATGTGGCATTTTTACTAAGTCTACAACACATCTATTTCCAGATACATCTTTTCCAAGGGCAAACACAAGGTGTCCATCTGAATTTTTAAAAACTGGATCAGAAAGTATTTCTTTTAATCTAACTACAGAAACAACCTTGTTTGGAACCTCTATTCCAACAAGAGATTTACCAGGAATGGGAGCTTCTATTCTAAGTGGATGAGCGGCCAAAGACAATGCAAGATTATCTTGTAAAGTACTAATTTTTGATAATTTTACACTCTCATCTGGTTTCAATGTAAATTGTGTTACTGTAGGACCAACGTTTACTTCACCCATTTCTACATTGATATTAAAATTTGCAAGAGTTCTTTTAATTTTTTCTTTGCTTGATTCAATATCACGACTCACTGGAGAGGTTCTTTGATCGCTCAGCAAATCCATGGGTATTTTTATATCTTTATATATTTTTTTATTGAGTGGCATTAATTCACTCTTGATTTTTTCTAAATTAGAAGAATCTTCCTTTATTAATATTTTTTCTTCTACTGCCCTCTCTACATCTTTTGTATTTATTATTTTTTTCTTATCAACATATACCTCATCTTCTTCATAACCAATTTCAACATCATCTATTTTTTCTTTTTTCAAAATAAACAAACTTCTAAATTTTTCTGCTAAATGCAAATCCTTCATAGATAAATTAAACGTCAAAAATAAAGAAATAAAAAATAAGCCAATAAGTATAATAAATGAACCCCAAAAACCCGCTAATTTAAAAATGGGCCAATAAAAAATCATCCCCAAAAATCCACCACCAGATCCTTCTTTTAATTTTGGGATTATATCTTCTGTTTTAAGTATTAAATTTAAAAATCCAGTACTAGACAAAAACCACAGCACTATGCCAATATAGTGCCTAAGATCTATTCTGTATTTTCCAGGATTCAAAGATAAATATCCAAGTACTATTATAACAATAGGAATTAAAAAATATAACCAACCAACAAATATTTTCATAACAAAAAGTATGTATTTACCAATAGCACCTGATAAATCAAATAAAGATAAAAAACTCAAAAAACCAACAATCAATATCAAAAAAACAAAAATTGCTTTTTTAGTTTCTGGACTTATACTAGAAAGAAAATCTCTATTATTATAATCTTTTTTAAAAATTTTATGATTATCTTTTTTTGATGGTCTTTTTCTACTTCTTTTCGACATAAATAAAAACTAAATTTTAAATATAGTAAGTGTATTATAGCATTTTTAAATAGTTAATAAAACTAAAAGACCACCCCACTCAACAGGATGGCCTTTTATATAGAAATAATATAAAACTATTTTTCTAATGCTTCTCTTTCTATTTTGGCAAGTCTTTCTCTTTCTTCAAAACCAGTACCAGCAGGGACAAGTCTTCCTATAATAACATTCTCTTTTAATCCTCTTAACTTATCTATTTGTCCCTTTATAGCTGCATTTATCAAGACTCTCGCTGTTTCTTGAAAAGATGCTGCTGATAAAAATGAGTCGGTAGTAAGAGAAGCCTTTGTCATGCCAAGTAAAAGGGTTGTTCCTTTTGCTTCGTTTTTATTTTGACTCTTCATAAGCTCATTTGCCTTAATAAATTGAGCTCTTGTTATTGTCTCACCAGGTACAAAGTCAGTATCACCCGAATCATCAACATAAATTCTAGAAAATAATTGACGACAAACAAGTTCGATATGTTTATCATTTAATTTCTGACCCTGAGAAGAATATATATGCTGAATCTCTTTTATAATATATTTCTGTACTTCTTCTTCTCCTCTTAGTTTGTAAAGTCTCTTTAGATTTATACTACCCTCTGTAAGTTGTATTCCCGCCCCAACCATATCACCATTTTTTACCCAAATACTTACATCACCTGAGACAATATAATCTGCGGTTATAGGTCTTGTAGCTATTACCTGTAAAAGTTTTTTGGAAATATTTATAACACCAGAATTTATTGACTTTACGGAAGAGTCACCTTTTCTAAATAATTCTTGTTTCTTTTTTATTTCCTGCTTATCTTTTACTAACACCTCTAAACCATCTGATAAATCATAAGATTCTAGAACATTTTCCTCTGATATTATCTGTATCAACTTTGCCTTTTTCTTGGCATCATCTTCTATATCAGATATTTTTACTTTTCCAGCTATTTCACTTATAACAGCTTGCATTTTAGGATTTCTAGCTTCCAAAATTTCTTCTACTCTTGGCAAACCTTGAGTAATATCCCCACCAGCTATTCCACCAGTATGAAATGTTCTCATTGTAAGCTGCGTACCTGGTTCACCAATACTTTGAGCTGCCATGATACCAACTGCTGTACCAAATTTTACAAGTTTATTATGACTCAAATCAGTACCATAACATTTCTGACATACACCATTTAATGTTTTGCATGTAAGTATTGATCTTATTCTTATATTTTCTATTTGTAACTCATCTATCTTATTTGCAACATCTTTATCTACCAAAGAATCTTTTTTCAATATTAGTTCTCCAGTATTAGGATCTTTGACGTCTTCTGCTACAAATCTTCCTTTTATTCTACTTCCAAGAGTTTTGCCCATCTCCATTGACTCTTTTTTGTTCATTACCCTACCTTCTCTATCTCCACAATCTGCCTCTGAGGCCATTATATCTTGCCCTACATCTACCAATCTTCTTGTAAGATAACCAGCACTTGCTGTTCTAAGAGCAGTATCAGAAAGTCCTTTTCTAGTACCATGAGTAGATATAAAATACTCCAAAACATCTAATCCTTCATCAAAATTAGCCTTAATAGGAAGTTCAATGATTTCACCTGAAGGACTAATAACCAAACCTTTCATACCCATAATCTGTACCATCTGAGACCAAGAACCTCTAGCTCCTGAATTAATCATGGAATAAATAGAATTATACTTTGGAAATATATCCTTACTTCTTTCTGTAATTTTGTTTTTTACGGCAGTCCATGTTTCTATTACCTTTACGTATCTTTCTCTGTTTGTTAAAAATCCACTATTATACAAATCATGAATATTCATAACTTCCTTGTTTGCATCTTCTATAAGCTTTCCCTTTTCCTTTATAACGGGAAGGTCTGACATACTCCAAGAAAGACCAGACTTTGTGATAAATTTTAATGTCAATTTTTTTATTCTATCTAAAAACTCTATAGTCTTTTCATCACCATATAAATCCAAAATTTTTGCTACCATATCTTTTATACCACCAGCCTTCAATTCCTCATTAAAAAATCTCAATTTTTCTGGTAATACTTTGTTTAAGATAACTCTTCCAATAGATGTTTTTAATATTTCTCCATTTATTCTAACCTTTATTAATTCCTGTAATCCGATTTTATCTAAATCATATGCTGAAAGCGCTGTAGATCCATCAGAAAATATTTTTATGTCTTTTTCTGGTATATCTTCATATGGAATACATGTCAAATAATTTGCACCCCAAACCATATCTTGAGTTGGAAGAACTACTGGATCACCAGTTGCTGGTTTCAATAAATTTTTTGTTGAAAGCATAATATCTCTAGCTTCTGCTATAGCATTTTTTGAAAGTGGCACATGAACAGCCATTTGATCTCCATCAAAATCAGCATTAAAGGCAGAACAAACCATTGGATGTAGCCTTATAGCTTTTCCTTCTATAAGTCTTGGTTTGAAAGCTTGAATTCCTAATCTATGCAATGTAGGAGCTCTATTTAAAAGTACATATGACTTATTCGTTATTTCTTCTAAGATTTCCCAAACATCATCGCTACTACCATCTATATATCTTTTTGCACTTCTTACATTATGAACTAATTCTCTTTCTATAAGTTTTGCTATTACAAACGGTTTGAAAAGTTCAAGTGCCATAGTTTTTGGAAGACCACATTCGTCAAGTTTTAAATGTGGACCAACCACAATTACAGAACGACCTGAATAGTCAACTCTTTTACCAAGCAAATTTCTTCTAAATCTACCTTGTTTACCTTTTAACATATCTGCCAAACTTTTCAACATTCTCTTTTGTCCAGTAGATGCTGTAACTGTCTTTCCATGTCTTGCATTATTATCTATCAAAGCATCAACCGCTTCTTGTAACATTCTTTTCTCATTTCTGAGAATTACTTCAGGAGCATTTAAATCCTGCAATCTCTTTAATCTATTATTTCTATTTATTACTCTTCTGTATAAATCATTTAAATCCGAAGTTGCAAATCTTCCACCATCAAGTTGAACCATCGGTCTTAAATCTGGTGGAATTACGGGTATAGAAGTTAAAATCATCCATTCTGGACGAATATCATTCTTCAAAAAGTTTTGTATTAACCTTATTCTTCTTATAAATTTCTTTTGTTTTGAACCAGGAGATGTTTTTATTTTTTCATTTAAATCCTCTAACAATTCTTGTAGATTTATTTTTTCTAACAATTTCCTTACTGCACCCGCCCCTATATCAGCACTAAATATATGACCATATTTTAGAGAAAGTTCTTTATATTTACTTTCTGATATAATTCTCAGTGGCTTTAATTGTTTTAATTCCTTTTTTGCTATTTCAGCAGCTTCGTTTAATTCTTCGTTTTCCTTTACTTTAGAATCTATTGCTACATTTTTTTCATCTTCTAATTTAAAAATTTCTTTTTTGTCACCACCCTTCAATGCTTCTTCTACTTTTGAATCCAAATCACAAATAATAACATCATATTTTTTATCAATAGCTTTTATTTTCTGTTTCAATTCTTGTTTTATCTGATTCAAAACATCTTTTTTCAATTCCTCATCTACATCTGTAACTATAAAATTTGCAAAATAAATAACTCTCTCTAATTGTTGAATTGATAAATCTAAAATTATTCCCACTTTTGACGGAACTCCTCTTAAAAACCAAATATGAGAAATTGGAGTGGCTAGATCTATATGACCAAAACGTTCACGTCTCACACTTTTTCTAGTAACCTCTACTCCACACTTATCACAAACTATTCCTTTGTATCTTATTCTTTTGTATTTACCACAATAACACTCCCAATCTTTTGTAGGTCCAAATATTTTTTCACAAAACAAACCATCTCTTTCTGGTTTTTGTGTTCTATAATTTATTGTTTCGGGTTTTAGCACCTCACCATGAGACCACTCATGTATTCTATCAGGTGATGCTAATGTTAATTTTATTGAGTCAAAGTGAGGTGTTTTTACGACCTCATTAAATGCAAAGCTTGTTTTTGTAGATGAAGGAGTTGGCATATTTTTATATAAATAATTTTAAATTAATAAAAGATTAGTCTATTTCTTCTTTAATATTTTCAGTGTCTTCGATATAATTTCCTCCAAAATCTGATACAAATTTTTTATCCTCAGATTTTATAATTTCTCCATTTTTATCTAACATTTCCACATTAATACCTAGACCTCTAAGCTCGCTCACCAAAACATTAAAAGACTCTGGAATACTTATTTTTTCTATTTCCTCTCCTTTTATAATAGATTCATAAGCTTTACTTCTTCCATTTACGTCATCGGATTTTATAGTCAACATTTCTTGAAGAGTGTAAGCTGCTCCATATGCCTCAAGTGCCCAAACTTCCATCTCTCCAAATCTTTGTCCACCGAATTGAGCCTTACCACCTAATGGTTGTTGTGTAATAAGAGAATAAGGACCTATTGATCTAGCATGAATTTTGTCTTCCACAAGATGATTTAATTTCAACATATAGGAAATTCCAACAGTTGTTTTGTTGTCAAAAAATTCTCCAGTTCTACCATCAAACAATTGGACTTTTCCATCCTCTGGAAAACCAGCTAATTTAAGCTCTTCTTTTATTTGCCCCACAAGGACTCCATTCAAAGGCGGTGTTACCACTTTATATCCAAGTTTTCTAGCTGCAAGTCCTAAATGTGTTTCAAGCACCTGACCCAAATTCATACGAGATATAATACCAAGTGGATTTAAAATAATATCTACAGGAGTTCCATCTTCCATGAAAGGCATATCTTCTTCTGGGATTATTCTAGATACAACACCTTTGTTTCCATGACGACCAGCCATCTTATCACCAACCTGAATTTTTCTCATCTGAGCAACACTTATTTGAATTGTCTTTATAACACCAGCTGACAACTTATCCCCATTCTTTCTAGAAAAGAATTTTATATCAACCACCTTTCCATGTTCACCATGTTCTAGATATAAAGATGAATCTTTTACATCTTTTGCTTTTTCACCAAATATTGCTCTTA
This sequence comes from Patescibacteria group bacterium, assembly GCA_028692545.1. NCBI lineage: Bacteria > Patescibacteria group bacterium. The sequence continues at coordinate 13,133 of JAQUXC010000014.1, forward strand.
ATAATTTTTCTTCGGCAGATAATTCTGTTTCACCTTTTGGAGTAATTTTACCAACTAAAATATCTCCTGATTTTACAGTGGCTCCAATTCTTACAATTCCATCTTTATCTAAATCTTTTAATCTTTCTTCACCAATATTTGGAATATCCCTTGTTATTACCTCAGGACCAAGTTTTGTGTCACGCACCTCCATAGAATAATGTTCTATGTGAATAGATGTGTATACATCTTCTTTTACAAGTCTTTCTGAAAGAAGAATAGCATCTTCAAAGTTTCCACCCTCCCATGGCATATATGCCACCAAGACGTTTCTACCCAAAGACAACTCTCCATTATCAACAGACGCACCGTCTGCAATAACATCCCCTCTTTTCACTTTTTCACCTTTACTTACTATGGGATGTTGATTCATACACGTAGATGCATTTGAACGAATAAATTTATATAAATCATACCCCCTATCTTTATTGTCTTTTTCTTTTATAATAATTTTATTTGACTGGACCAAAACAACCTCACCATCATTTCTTGCTCTTGTGATTTGTCCACTATCTTCAGCAGCTCTTGCTTCTATACCAGTTCCAACTATAGGAGCTTCTGGTTTTACCAAAGAGACTGCCTGTCTTTGCATGTTTGATCCCATGAGAGCTCTTACCGCATCATCATGTTCCAAAAATGGAATAAGCGATGTTGCTATACTTATGATTTGATTTGGAGCAATGTCCATATAATCTATTTCTTCCACATTATCAAAAGTTGGCTGACCATGTATTCTCATTTCAGCTTGTGGTTTTACAAACAAACCATTCTTTGTAACTGGAGTTGTTGCTGCTGTTGTTACACTTCTTTCTTCTTCAAAAGCATCTAAATACACAATATCATCTGTAACAGTAGGTATTATTGGAATCATCAAATCTTCATATTTTGACAAGTCTTTTGCTATTTTATCAGTAATAAGAACCCCCTTATCCAAAATAGTCTTTTTTGTCTTTGGATCTTTTATATTTGTTCTTGTGGTTTTACCTATTATAACATCTGAATTACTTTTTATATCATGTAAAACTTTTCTAAAAGGAGTTTCCAAAAAGCCATACTCATTTATTCTTGCGTAAGATGCCAGATGCCCTACAAGACCAATATTTGGTCCTTCAGGTGTTGCAATAGGACATATTCTTCCATAATGACTACGATGAACATCTCTTACCTCAAAACCAGCTCTTTCTCTTGAAAGTCCGCCTGGTCCAAGTGCTGAGAGTCTTCTTTTATGTTCAAGTTCTGCCAAGGGATTTGTTTGATCCATAAATTGAGACAACTGGGAACTCATAAAAAACTCTCTGATAGTACCAATAACTGGTTTTGCATTTATCAAAACATTTGGAGTAAGAGACCCCACCTCTGATGTACTCATTCTGTCTTTTATAATTCTTTCCATTCTGGCAAGACCTATACGAAAACGATTTTGAATAAGTTCTCCAACAGCTCTTACCCTTCTATTACCAAGATGATCTATATCATCTGCTGGTTCTTGAGTTAAATTAAGTCTTATAATCTCCTTCATTACAACAATTAAATCTTCTTTTTTTAGAGTTCTGTTTTCATTTGTAATTTCAAAATTTTGTCCAAATCTTTTATTTAATTTATATCTTCCTACAGTACCTAAATCATATCTATTAAAATCAAAAAACATAGAAAATATCAAAGATTTTGCATTATCTGAAGTTGCTAAATCCCCTGGTCTTATTCTTTTATAAATTTCTATAAGACCATCGTCTTGATTTTTTGATATATCTTTTTCAAGTGTATTTTTTATAAAACTAACTTCTGGGTGATTATCTACATCTTCAAAAAGATCTATAATTTCTTGATCTGTAGAATAACCAAAAGCTCTAAGAAGAGCAGTTGCAGGAACTTTTCTTTTTCTATCTATGCTAATATATAAAATTCTTTTTTTTGGATCTGTTTCTATTTCAAGCCAAGCACCACGATTTGGTATAATCTTTGCTCCATAATAATTTCTACCAACATAAACTTGAGATGTAAAAAATACACCAGCACTTCTTATAAGCTGTGAAACAACAACTCTCTCTACGCCATTTATAATAAATGTTCCTTTTTCTGTCATCAAAGGAAAATCTCCCAAATAAATTTCTTGTTCTTTTACACTTCCGCTTCTTTTATTTACGAGCTTTGAATTTATACGAAGAGGCGCTTCATATGTTGTATTTCTTTCTCTTGCATAAACCTCGTCAAATTTAGGTTCTTCTAATCTATAATCCAAAAAATAAAGCTCTAAATCACGACTTGTAAAATCTCTTATTGGAGAAATTTCTTCAAAAAGTTCTTTTAATCCTTTCTCAAAAAACCACTTGTAAGAATCTTTTTGAACTTCAATAAGGTCTAGAAGTGGAAATGCCTCTCTTGATTCTGTAAAATATTTCCTGCTTACTTTTTTTGACATATATTTCTAAACTTTATAACAGTTATTAAAAAATAAAAATATACAAATTCTTTTATGTATATTTTTCCATATTTTTAATAAATACTGTTCATATATTATTATTTATAAAAATCTTTTTAATTAATACAAAACCCAATCATAAATGCTTTACACAAATTTATATTCTATCAATTTTATCTTATAAACAGTTACAAAATTACGTTTAAGTATAAAAAACCCCTCCCACTAAAAAATGGGGAGTTTAAACTCTGTATTTATTTTTCTTTTTTATCCAACATTAACATAAAAAATTATAACATCTACAAAAATAATGTCAAGCAAATATACAAAAAACCATTATTACTGTTTTATAGGCATAACAATATAAACGTATTCCTCATCCGACTTTGATTTTAATATACCAGCACTTCTATTATCTATTATTTCAAAAATTGCAGTTTTACTACTTAAATTATTCAAACCATCTAGAAGGTATTTATAATTAAAGACTATTTCATTTTCATCACCTTTAATTAATGAATTTAATGCTGTAATGTTTTCACCTAATTGATCACTTGTCGATGTAAGAATAGTCTCTTGTTTATCAGATATAAAAACTATTTTTATATCATTTATTCCTGGTTTACAAAATAGACTAGTTCTTTTTATAGATTTTACAAGCTCATCTACGTCTATTTCTACTCTTGTCTTATATTCACTTGGGATTATTTGTTTGTAATCTGGATAATTACCCTCTATCAATCTAGATACGAGCTCTATATTATTTGAAAAACTAAATAATATTTGATTTTCTTCTATAAAAAAATCTACTAAACTATCATCTACAATATCATTTGATATTCTAAGAGCTTCTTGAATTGTATCTATCGGTATGATTATTTTTTTATCTTCTGATGAATAATCCAAATCAACTCCTTTTTCTGCCAACCTATAACTATCTGTACCGGCTAAAACCAATTTATTTTTATTTATATCAAATAAAACACCAGATATTTCTGGTCTTGTCATATCAGAAGATACGGCAAAAGCTATTTTTTTTAGAGAATTTTTAAAATTAGATATCTTAATTGAATATTTATTTTTCTTTTCTACTTTTGGTAATAAAGGAAATTCTTCTGCGGCAAGTATGTTAATATTTGTTTTATCATTTACACACTCTATTTTTAATTTATCTTCCTCTAACTCTAAAATAACATTATCTTTTGGTAACAAGTTAACAAAGTCATTAAGTAGTTTTGCATTTACTGTACATTTTCCAGATTTTTCTACTTTACCTCTAATTTTACAATCAATACCTATTTCTAGATTTGTTGTTGTTAAAGATATTTGATTACTGTCTGCTTCTATAAGAACATTATTAAGAATGGGTAGGTTTATATTTTTTCCTGCTAAATGACTTACTGCTTGTAAGCCCTTTATTAAATTTTCTTGTAAACATATTATTTTCATAGTATTTTAGTAATTGTTAATTATTTTATATAAATTAATTAATAACAATAATAAGTAAAGATTTTTCAGTGGATAAGTATGTTTTGTCTTTTATTAATAATGTTTTGTTTGTTTATAAGTTGTTTTTTACTAGTCTATCCTATGTCTACTTAAAAGTGTATAAGTTTTTTTATTTTGTTGGTTGTGTTTTTTACACAGTTTGTGTTTGTTCTTATAAACAACTTATTAACATGTTTTTTATATTATTCTTTTAGTTTTTGTTTTATAAGGTCTATATCTTCTTTTATTCTTTCATTTGTTTTTAAGTCTTCTAATACTTTGTTGGATCCATGTATTGCTGTTGTGTGATCACGACCCCCCATTTCTTGTCCAATACTAGGGTATGATCTATTTAACTCTGTTCTCATAAGATACATGCATATTTGTCTTGGGTTTACCAATTCTTTTCTTCTACAGTTTCCAGTTATGTCCTCTGTTGATATATCAAAATGTTCTGAAACTATTTTTATAATTTTTTTTGTTGTAAGTGCATTTTCTTTTTGTTTAATAACAATACCGCCTAAAACATCTTTTATAGATTCTACAGTTACCTTTTGATTATTTAATTGGTGTATTGCTATAACTCTATTTAGAGCTCCCTCTAGTTCTCTTACATTGCTCTTTGCTATTTCAGCTATTTGTGATATTGCATTTTCTGGAATTTGTAAATTTATATTTTTTTCTTGTATTTTGCTTTTTAGTATCGCGACTCTTGTTTCTAAGTCTGGATGTCCAATATCAGCAATCATTCCACTTTCAAATCTTGATGTAAGGCGTTGTTCTATCGCCGGTAAAGATTTTGGAGGTCTATCAGAACTTATTACTATTTGTTTGTTTTGTTGATATAAATTATTGAAAGTATGAAAAAATTCTTCTTGTGTTCTCTCTTGTCCTTTCATAAATTGTATATCATCTACCAACAGCACATCTAATTCTCTGTATTTTTTTTTGAAGTTATCTATTTTTCCAGATTGTATCGATTTTATATATTCATTTGTGAAGTGTTCACTAGAAATATATGCTAATTTATATTTAGGAAATTTCTCTTTTATGTGGTTTGCTATAGATTGCATTAAATGTGTTTTTCCCAAACCAACCTCTCCATACAAAAACAAAGGATTATATACTCGTCCTGGATTTTTTGATACAGCAGTTGAAGCCGCTTTTGCTAATTCGTTTTGTTTTCCAGTTATGAAATTTTCGAAGGTGTATTTTGGATTTAATGTAAGTGAGTTGTTTACATATTCAACAGGTTCTGTCTTCTCCTGTGGATCTTGCTCCAATATCTTTTTACCAATATCTTTTATATTTATAGAGTTATTGTTTTCTATTTCTGGTTTGTTGTGAGATATTGTAAATTCTAGTGTTTTTATTTCACCCTCTTTTATAACGTTATTTAGTGCGGTTAATATGTTTTCGTTGTACTTGTTTTCTAACCATCTTTTTGTAAATCCATTTGGCACTGCAATTAAAATATTATTGGAATCTATTTTTATAATATAAGTGTTTTTGAACCATGTGGTAAAACTAGCTTTTGATATTAATAATTCTAATTCTCCTAGTACAGATTGCCAAATTTCATCATAGTCATAGTTCATATTTTTTATTTTATTTTTATTGTTAGTATAAGATATTTTAACCTATTAGAGATAATAAGGAAATACCCCTACTGTTTATAAGGTGTGGATTAAAAGTGGAAAAGTATAGTATTTTTTTATTATATAATGTTTAGTAAATATTGACGATATTGTAAAATACTGATATTCTTAGGATTAGCTATTTATAATTAATTTTCTATAAAATATGCCAAAAAGAACATATCAACCAAAAAAAGTTAAAAGACTCAAAAAACATGGTTTTATGAATAGAATGTCTAGCGTTGGTGGTAAGAGAGTTTTGAGCAAAAGAAGAACAAAGGGGAGGAAATCTCTAACTGTTTAATTTGCAAAATAAATAAAATGATTGCTAAAAAATTTCGTTTTGGTAAAAAAGCTGATTTTGATAGGGTGTTTAATTCCCAGAACAAATTTTATAGTAATAATTTTGTTTTGAGGTTTTATAAAACAAAAAATTTAAATAATAGGTTTTCTATAGTTGTTTCAAAGAAAATTTCTAAAAAAGCAGTCGTAAGAAATAAAATTAGACGTAGGGTATATGAGATTTTAAGGTTCAATTTAGAAAAAATGAAAATTTCTTATGATATAATTTTTCTCGTGAAAAAAGGTGTTGTAGATATGGAATATTTTGATATAGAAAAAGAAATATTTTATATATTAAAAAAATCAAGATTATTATGAAAATATTTTTATTGTATATTATAAGAGTTTATCAAAAGACTTTATCTCCAGATTCTGGTTGGTTTTCATATAAACATCCACACGGTTATTGTAGGTTTTACCCACATTGTTCGGAGTATTCACATCAAGCTATAGAAAAATATGGAGTTCTTAATGGGTTTTATAAATCTATAAAAAGAATTATAAGGTGTAATCCTTTTTCTAAGGGTGGTTATGACCCGCTAAATTAAAAAATAAAACAAAAAAATGGGAAATCTTTTTACTACAATTTTTTATCAGCCACTATTCAATCTATTGGTATTTATTTATAATCTGATTCCAGATATTGGTGCAGCAATATTTATTATAACTGTCATAATAAAGCTTCTATTGTGGCCACTTTCTCATAAATCATTGAAATCTCAAAAGGCTCTTCAGGAGATACAGCCCAAAATGGAAGAGCTAAAAGAAAAATATAAAGATAATAAAGAAAAATTGGGTCAAGAAATGATGTTGCTTTACAGAGCAGAAAAAGTAAATCCATTCTCATCGTGCCTACCTCTTTTATTACAATTTCCTTTTATTATTGCGGTTTTTCAAGTGTTTAGAAATGGTTTAACTTCTGATAATTTTGATTTATTATATCCATTTGTAAGCAATCCGGGATCAATAAATCCTATAATGTTAGGGTTTTTAAATCTTTCGGAGCCACAGATATTTTTGGGAGTATTAGCTGGTGTAGCTCAATTTTTTCAAAGTAGACTACTTATAGCTAAATCTAAGAAATCAGAATCAGATAATGTTGTGAAGATAAAAAAAGAGCCTGGAATGACAGATATAATGAATAAGCAAATGATGTATTTCATGCCCATTCTTACTATATTTATAAGTGCATCCCTTCCTGGTGGGTTGGCTTTATATTGGTTCTTGATTACTCTTCTTGGTGTACTTGATCAATATTTAGTAAATAGATCACTTAATAAAAAAAGAAATTTACAGATTGAGGTTTTAGATAATAAATAGTTTTTAATATAGAAATTTTTGATCGAATAGTATTTCTTAGAATATTTTATAAAGTCCATAATGTGTGGACTTTATTGTTTTTTATCTAATAAGTATTTAAATTTATCAAGGGTTTCTTTGGAATTTTTCCATGTAAATATTTTTATTGCATCTTGATAGCTATACCAGTCTGCGTTTATAATCTCTATATCTTCTGGGCTTAATTTGTTGTTTTTTGTTTTTACTAAAAATATTAATCTAGATGCTTTTTTGTTTGATCTACCAACCTTGTCTTTTCCATAAATAAAAGACTCTGTCATATTTATATTTTCTATTTCAATATCTTCTTTGTTTAAACCAAGTTCTTCTTTTAATTCCCTATATAGTGCTGATTCAAGAGAAGAATCGCTTTCCTCTATTCCTCCGCCTGGAAGTGAAAAACCTCTTTCAGTTTGAACAACTGCAAATTTTTTTGGATTTGTGTTTGTATATACTATCCCAACAACTCCAGTATAATTTTTTATTTTATAGTTCATAGTTAAAATTAAATTATATAATTATTATAAGTATAATTTTTGTATAATACAAAAAAATCCTAATAATTGGAATTTCATATTTTTATTTTTTTATAAGTTGTGTGTTAATGGTCAATAGCTAAAAACCGATAGTTGAAGGTTAGAATTGTCTATTACTTCCTACTATTATATTTAATTTATCATCAGCAATAGTTATCTCTACTGGAGTATTTATTATTTGATTATTATCTATTATAAGTGGAGTAGATTCACCCTTTGAATTAATAAGTAATCTATCAGTTGTAAATAAACTATGTTTTAAATTTTTTTTCATAAACCCCCCGCAGTTTTCTATAAATATTTCTAATATTCCATCTGTTGGGTTTGATTGTTTTAATTCTTGGTTTGTGTCAAAACTTAAATTTTTTATTATTATTTTATTTTTTGGGAGAGCTTTTATTGTAAAACTGTCTATTTTCATTTCAATATTATCTGAGTTTTCTATTATGATAGAATTTAGGAAGTATTTTTTGTTTATTTTTCCTATATCAAGTTTTTTTATTATTCTTCCGCTTAATATATTGCAAGCAAGTTCCCCATAAGGTATGCCAAGTATTTGTGCAAATTTACTTCCCTTATCTATTGGTATGTATGCGATAGTGATTTTTTGGTCAATTATATTTTCTAGTATAGAGCTAAGGGTTGAGTCATTTCCAACAACCACAACTGTATGAGCTCCTTTTTCTATTTCTTCATTTATGAATTGTTTTATATTTTTTAGTATATTTAGTTTGAGTATTTTCCCCTTTATATCAAGATCAATAATTCTGCTTTCTATTTTATCAAGTAGTTTTCGGTATTTGTTTTCTTTTAGACAAGAATCGTATATGTATATATACATGGTTTTTAAATAAATAGTTTAAATAACTTATAGTATAATTATTCTGAAATTTCTTCTTTTTCTAATTTTTGTTTTCTATTTATTCTTTCCATATTTGTGTCTGGATTTATACTTAGTTTTCCATTTATTCTACATCCAGACTCCATTGCAATGGATTTTGCCTCTATATCGCCTTTTATTTCCGCTGTCTTTGCTACATCAAGAGATTCATCTACCTTGATGTTGCCGGTTAATTTTCCAGATATAAACGCACTTCCAGCACGAAGATCGGCATTTATTTCAGATTTGTCGCCTACTAGAACGTGTCCATCTGTTGTAAGATTGCCATTTAACTTGCCTTCTATTACTACATTTCCATGTCCATTAAATTCACCTTCTACAACAACAGATTCACCTATTACAGTTTCTGTATTTTTTATATTTTGAATACCTTCTTTTTTAAACATAAGATATTTATTAATTTTTAATTTAGAAGCTTTTGATAGCTTAATAGTATGATAATTTTAGTTTTTTATGAAGAATAAGTCAATGTTTCTATTTTTACTAAAAGTTAAGGCTCTTTCAGAGAAAGAGCCTTTTGTATTGTGACTAATTTTTATATTTGAGGAACATCCAAAATATCCTCAATATTTGGTCCAGTTTTTACTCTGGTTATTGGAATATCAAGACAGCTTTGAATTTTTTTTATAAATTTTTGGGCTAGCTTTGGTAAGTCGTCCCAATTATTTATTCCAGTTATATCTGTGTCATCAAATTCAAAGTCCTCGTATATTGTTTCTACTTTGGAAAGAATATCTGGAATAACACTAGGCGCTGTTTCAAAACGTTCTCCGTCCACAATGTAATGTGTGCAGATTTTGATTCTACCCATTTTGTAGAGTGTGTCAAAGCACGTCATTGTAATTTCATCTATACCAGATATTGTAATGGCATACTTTATGAGTGGAATGTCAGTCCAACCGCATCTTCTTGGTCTACCGGTAGTAGCTCCAAATTCTTTACCTATCGTTCTAAGGAGTTCTTCTATTTCACCACCTATTTCAGTTGGGAATGGTCCACCGCCAACTCTTGTTGTATAAGCTTTCATTACGCCGATAACATATATGTCTTTGGTGCTTATGCCACAACTTGGACCTATTATTCCGGGATGAATTGGAAAACTTGTCACATATGGATAGGTTCCGTTTAACGGATCAAGAAGAAGTCCTTGTGCTCCTTCAAAAAGTATGGTTTTACCTTGTTTTTGAAGTTCAGAAACATATGTGTTTGGAATTATATATTGTCTTACCTCTTCTGCTTGCGACTTCATTTTATTGAATACTGTTTCTGGATCCACTTCTTTTGCGCCCAAGGATATAAGAATGGGATTTATGCTTTTTGCAAGATCATAAATCTTTTCTTTTAAGACTTTGGTGTTACATAGATCCTGTATTATGAGAGCATTTCGAAAAGCTCTGTTTGCGTAGGCATATCCTATTCCGTTTTTAGTTGTACCTATTTTTTTTCCGCTATTTTCAGATTCATTTTCTTTTGCAATGTCGAGAGCAATTTCGAAATCTGTCACTAATGTGGCTGTATTATAAATATGAAGCCTCCCCTTTAGATAAATGTCCAAGTTTTCTAGGGCGTTTATCTCATTAATGAGGCTATCTAGATTTATAACGCAACCTCCAGCTATTATACAAATTTTGTCTGGGTAAAGTGCTCCACACGGTATAATGTGAAGAACATATTTGCGATTATTAGCATAAATAGTATGTCCGGCATTTGACCCACCCTGAAAACGAATGACAACATCATATGGAATAGCATCTGTATAAGATATGATTCCCTTACCATTATCTCCCCATATGAAATCAATTATTGCAAGTTGTTTGTATTTCATGGTTTCCTCCATATTTTGTTTATATTTTAATTATTTTTTAGAACAACCTTATAAAAATTAGCATTAAGTTATTTATTTGTCAAAAAACACTCCGTCGAGCGAAGTGTTTTTGTATTTGAGATTTATAATATTTTATAAAAAAATCATTACAAATAATAGTGAAACTATTGAGACAAGTTTTATGAGAATATTTAGAGATGGACCTGCGGTATCTTTAAATGGATCTCCCACGGTATCTCCCATGATAGCAGCTTTGTGAGCAAAACTTCCTTTACCTCCAAAGTTTCCCGCTTCTATATATTTTTTTGCATTATCCCATGCACCACCAGAATTTGACATAAATATCGCCATTAGAAAGCCACATACAGTAGAACCAGCAATTAAGCCACCAAGAGACTGCACTCCTAAAGTAAATCCAACTATAAAAGGAATTATAATAGCAAGTACTGATGGTAATATCATTTCTTTAAGGGCGGAATCTGTAGATATTGCTATACATTTGTCATAATCTGCTTTTATGGTGCCCTCTATAATTCCAGGCATTTCTTTGAATTGTCTTCTAATTTCTTCAACCATTTTGAATGCAGCACGACCAACGGCACTTATTGTAAGTGATGAAAATACAAAAGGTAAAAGTGCACCTATAAATAATCCAACTATAATATTTGGCTCGGTTATATTTATTACTGTATCAAATCCCTTTTGCCCTATTATTTGAGTGAAACTTGAAAATAAAGCAAGAGCAGTGAGTCCAGCAGATCCTATGGCAAAACCTTTTCCAACTGCTGCGGTAACATTTCCTACAGCATCTAGACTTTCTGCTTTTTCTCTCACATCTTCTCCCATATGTGCCATTTGTGCTATACCGGCAGCATTGTCAGCTACCGGTCCATATGAATCTGTTGCAAGTGTTATACCAAGGGTTGATAACATACCAACAGCTGCTATTGCTATACCATAAAGACCCATTAATTTGTATGTAGAAATTATTGTAATTGATATTATAATTACAGGAGCTATTGTTGAAAGCATTCCAACGGATAATCCGTGAATAATATTTGTAGCCACACCAGTTTTTGATGACTCTGCTATACTTCTTACTGGTAATCTTTTGTCGGATGTAAAATATTCTGTTGAAAGTCCAATTAGTACCCCACTTATTAGTCCAATAACTGTTGAATAGAATATTCTAATATCATTTCCAGTTCCAGTTATTAAGAAATATGACAATATGATCATTATTATTCCAGATCCAAATACTCCATTGTTAAGAGCGGACTGTATATTTTTTTTATTGTTTGTTCTTACGAGAAATGTTCCTAAAATAGATGATATTATTCCAATTCCCGCTAAAAGTAGTGGTAAAGTGATTCCGTATGTGGTTCTTATTGTAGTTGCTCCTATTATTATTGCAGCTATTATAGATTGGACGTAGGATTCAAAAAGATCTGCTCCCATACCAGCTACATCTCCTACATTATCTCCTACATTATCGGCTATTGTAGCGGGATTTCTTATATCATCTTCTGGAATTCCTTCTTCTACTTTTCCTACTAAGTCGGCTCCAACATCAGCGGCTTTTGTGTATATTCCACCACCAACTCTTGCAAAAAGTGCTACAAAAGAAGCACCAAATCCAAAGCAAAATAATATGTTTGAGGACATTTCATTTATCACACTTCCCTCTATTAGAAATATTGAAGTAATGCCTAAAAGTCCAAAACCAACTACACTAAGACCCATAACAGATCCAGATGAAAATGCTATTTTTAGAGCATGACCTATATTTGTCTGGCAAGCAACTGCTGTTCTTGAGTTTGCTTTTGTTGCTATTCTCATTCCTATATTTCCAGCTAAAGCAGAAGTAAAAGATCCAATTATAAATGCAAGTCCAACCTGCCATTTATTCATTCCTATGCTAAGTAATATTGCTATAATAATAATAAATACTATTAGTACTTTATATTCTTTTTTTAAAAACGTCATTGAACCATGATATATAGCTTGTGCTATTTCTTTTACATTTTCATTTCCCTGATCTTTTTTTATTATTATGTAGCTTGTTATTAGGGTATAAATTATTGCCACAAAGGCTGTTGATAATGCAAAAATCAATGATAAGGTCATAATTTTTGATATTATTAATTTTTATATATTTTTATTCTTCTGTTTCACTTACCTCTTCCTCTGGTTTTTCCGATTTATTTTCTTTTATTTTAGGTTCTTCTTTTGTAAAATCTTCAGTTCCCTCAATATCTATTTTCCACCCGGTAAGTTTACTTGCTAATTTTACATTTTGTCCATCCCTACCTATTGCAAGTGACAATTGATCTTCTTCAACTTTTACTATAGCACTTTGTTCTTCTTTATTAAGTTCTAAATTTATTATTTTTGCCGGAGATAATGCATTTTTTATAAATGTTGATGGATCTTTGCTCCATTCTATAATATCTATTTTTTCTCCACCGAGTTCGTTTATAATTGTTTGTACTCTTGATCCTTTTTGTCCAACACATGAACCTATTGGATCTATATTTGTTTGATTACTTGATACAGCAATTTTTGTTCTTGATCCAGCATCTCTAGCAATGGATTCAATTTGCACTATTCCATTTGCTATTTCTGGTACTTCAAGTGTAAATATTTTGTTTATTACTTCTGGGTGTGCACGAGACACTACTATTTTTGGACCCTTGTTTGTTTCTTCTACTTTTAATATTAGAACTCTAAGTCGTGATCCTGGCATATAATTATCAGTCCTTACTTGTTCCTCTGGTGGTATCACGCCAAGGACTTTGTTTAAATCTACTACAACGTTTGAGCCTTCCCTTCTTTGTATTATGGTATTTACTACCTCACCTTCCCTTCCCTTGAATTCATTAAATATGGTTGTTCTTTCTGCTTCTCTTATTCTTTGAATTATTACTTGTTTTGCTGTTTGTGCAGCTATTCTACCAAAATCCGTAGGTGTTTCTAGGGTTATTTTTATTTCATCATCTATTTTTGCTTTTTTTTGTATTGTTTTTGCCTCACTTATCATTATTTCTGTCTTTGGATTGAATCTATGAAAATCTTCTGGCATTGGCTCATCTTCGCCGATTTTTTCTCTTATTTCGAGATATTCTTCCGCTTCTTTTTCTAAGTCTTTATCTTCTACAACAGTTTTTATATCATATACGCTAATATCTCCTGTGTTTATGTCAAAACTAATTTTTACGTTTTGATTTTTATTTCCAAAATCTTTTCTATAGGCGGCTGCAAGAGCAGCTTCTATACTTTCTAGTACAGATTCTATGGATATGTTTTTTTCATCACATATATTCTGGATTGCTTGTTTTATCTCTTCTATGTTACTAAACATATTTTTATTTTTTAATTATTTTTTAAAAAAACTAGTATAATAAATCATACTAGTACATATAAATAATACCCTTATTTTTATACATAGTCAATCATTAAATCAATAACCCCTATATTACTGCACCCAAGAAAATTATTAGAAAGAACTGCTCTAGCAACTTATCTAGGATAAAAGCCTGAGCATATCTTTCAATAATTTTCATGCTTGTCGTGGATGCAGAAATATAGGGATTATTTGTCAAAAATTGATTAACATATAACTATAGCATATACACAGAAAATGTCAATAGCTTGTACAGTTAACACTAATAGGTAACACTTGGTATACTTAGGGGTAACACTGTTAACTAATAAACAAATATATGCCTTTAAAACCAAGTTATCCAAAAGAAAAGCGAGTTTTATGGTATTTAGGAG
>JAQUXC010000015.1 GCA_028692545.1 Patescibacteria group bacterium
ATTTGGAACACTCCTTATGAATGGCTAAATTATTACAATTTTAAAAGAATACATTTAACCCTTAACGGACTTACTCCTCATGAAAAGTATTTAGAAAGTGTAACCCTTGACTGTTAACTGTACATACTTTGAAATATAGTTATGAATATATATTCATAATTAATAATTTAAAAAATATTTTACAATTTATTTACTCTATTATATAATCAAGAAATTAATATGTTCAAAAAAATAAAACGATAAAATGAAAAATCAAAAGGAATTACTTTTAGAAAAATTGAAAAATACTTATTGTAGATTAAGATATTCCAAAATACATGGAGTAGGTGTTTATGCCGTAAGAGATATTCCAAAAAATACAAATCCATTCCAAAGCGTAAAAAAAGAAAAATGGTATAAGTTTAAAATGGAAGAATTAAAGAAACTAGACAAAGAAGTTTTAAAAATGATTGATGATTTCTTTGTAATAGAAAAAGATAATACTGTTTCTATACCAGAGTACGGATTGAATGGTATGGATATACAATTTTTTCCAAATAATTCCGATAAACCAAATCTTTATACAAAAGACGATAGTGAAACATTTTTAACACTAAGAAAAATTAAAAAAGGTGAGGAATTAACAGTCTCCTATGCTACTTATGATGATAAGTGGATAAAAAAATAAACATAAAAAAATTTAACTTTTTTAAAAATTTGACTTTACTTTTTATATTGATATATAATGAAGAAGATATTTTTCTACCATAAAGAAACTTTATCTAATCCGTAAAGTTAGGTAGGAATATCAATTATATTATCTTCTCTCACTAACCTGATAAAAAAATCAACTCACTATTGATTCCAAAATTAGGTCGGTGAGGGAAGATTTTTTATATACTAATGAAATACCAATACATGCCTGCCGACAGGCAGGTATAAATAGTTTAATATATACGAATATACTAATACTAATGTTATTCTAATGAATCAAATAAATTAAATTATTACTTTTTTATAAGTGAAAATAATTTATTTCTAAAGACAAATCCTAGACTTGTTATAAACCCAGAACCCAAAATCCAACTTGTTGTTCCTTTTTTCTTATTTTTACTATTTTCTAAATTGATTATTTCTTCTTTCAGATTATTTGAATATGATTGCTCCTGAGATGAAAGTACTTCTTGTTTAAATATATCAGATTGATTTCTAGGAATTAAATATAAATCATCTTCATAATTAAAAATTATTCCTTTTACAAAAATATTATCATCTTTTTTAAAATCATCTAGTTTTATTTTTGGGTTATATATTTTTATTTTTAATTCTGATGCTCCATCTGATATATAAAAACTTTTTTTATTCTTCTTTGTAATCTTGCCTTCAAAACCTGCAAAGAAATTTTTGAAACCAATATCAACTACTTGAGAAAAATCCATAGTATCAATATCAGACAATTGAAATTTACCCAGAACTTTTATATCTTCTTTTTCTTTTATGTCTATTTTTGTATAATTTTTCAAATGATTTATTTTTCCATGTACCTCTACCAAATCTCCATAAGATAAATTTGGGAAATCATTTTTGGAATAAACTGGAATACAATAATTATAATCCAATGTATTTTCAAATGGATCAAAATTACAAACAAACAATTGATTTTTATATACTTCATTTGGAAGAGCTACAACCACAGCATTTACAAAAACTTCTTTTTTATTTTCTATATATTCTATTTCAGAAAAATCATAAATTTTTTCTATATCATCGAATAATAAATCTTCTTCATCTGATTCCAAAAAATCAAAAATATTTTCACTTCCTGGAGTATTTTGTGTTGTCCAAAAATATCCTTTATTTATATTGTCATATGAATACGACTGGGCTTCAAAACTTTTTTCAAAGTTAACTTTTGAAACTATCTCATCGTGACAGTTTAAGAGCTTTAATTCTTCATTTGAATTATTTAATGATATTTTTGACTTTGATTTTTCTATAAGCAAATAATCATTTGCACCTATCGTATCGCTAAGTCTAAAAAAATAGCTACTTTTATCATTCAATTTCCAACCAGATAAATTCAAATTTTCATTGTTTGGATTATATAATTCTATAAATTCTTCATCATCAACGCCCTCTGGATTTGGAAGAATTTCACTTATTATTACTTCTTTTCCAAACACACACTCATCACTTGTAGTACTTGCATTACTTATAGTACTTTGTATACTTTCTACTTTTTCTAACACATTTATGTCAACACTTTCTTCATCTTGTAATCCCAATTCATTTATTACTATTAATTTTATTGTTCTCATTCCTTTTGTAGAAAAAGTTGTACTGAAATCTCTTTCAATACTTTTCAAAGTACTTCCAACATACCATTTATAACTGAGATTACTTGATCCTGGATCAGTAGAATTAGTTGCTGTAAATTGTACTTCCTTATCTACAAAATAATCACTATTCAATATATCAATTTTAGCAATTGGTTTTATACTATCTTCTTTTTGATTATCTTCTCCTTTTGTAAGAACTGGGGTCCAAAACCATCCATCATCAAATCTGGAAAATGAATAATTTTCTTTTGAAGATCCATAAGAAATTTCAAAAATTTTATCTCCCATGCTACTAAATAAATAAAGTTTTTCGTTTGTATTATTTAGACTTATATCTGATATTGATTTTTCTAACACAAAAAAGTTTCCTGAATCTAAAATTAAATTATCAAAATCATCACTAGAAAATTTATAAGTTTTCTGAGATTCATCTTTTATACTCCAAGAATTCAAATCAACGCTACTTCCTCCAATATTTTTTAATTCAATCCACTCGTTGTCATCACTTCCTATGGGGTTAGGCAATATTTCATTTATAATAATATTTGGTATTTCTATAATTTCTATACTTTTGGCCCATGTAGATGTAGAAACTCCATCATTTATATTTAAAATTATATTATAATTTCCTTTCTCATTATAAACATGGGGTGTATTACAAAGTGTAGAACCAGAATTGTCACCAAAATTCCAAGCAAAATTTAATAAACTATTTTCTGGATCTAATGAACTACATGCATCAAAATTTATACTTTCATTTATATTATAGTAGTCAAGTAATTCTACTACATGAACAATAGGGGATAGATTTGAATTATCTTCATTTACTATTAAAACCGTTGAACTAGAATTAAACAAAAATCCATCTGAGACAGTAAGTGTTATATTATAATCTCTAGCTTCAGAAAAATAATAAACAAATTCTTCACTTGTTGTCGTAAAATTATTTATTTGCCAAGAACATGTAAATGGATCTCCTTCTAAATCATAAGATAGTAAACAATCAAAAGTTACATCATCTCCCACATACACATTTTGCATACTCATATTTATAACAGCTGTTGGGGCATTATTTATAGGAAAAATACTTGGAAAATCACCAGGTGTTCCACCATCTACATAACACTCTCTCCAAACATTGTCTTCTATAATAATAGAATCTCTTTCTAGACTTCTGTTATTATTATTTCCACCAATAACGGATGTATAATATTGCTCTGTTATTAAATTATTACCTTGCAAAAGTGAAATAGTATTATTTGTATTATTTAAACTAAATGAGGATACAAAGATAGGGGAGGTAAAATTTGGATATGTATTTAAAAAATTTGTAGCACTTGTAGTAATTATAGAAAAACTTCCTGGAATTATCTCCGCTGATCCATTATAAGAATTGATTATATGATTTGTGCCATCATTAAACCTCCAATCATTATCTATTGATATAGTAGTTGTAGATCTATTAAATATTTCTATCCACTCATATCCAATGTCAGATCCCTGTGGATCATACATAATCTCAGAAAATATTAATGATTCTGCCTTTGAGGTATTTATAAAAACTAATGTTGTAAAAAACATTATACTAATTATTATAAAGTAAAAATTTGAATATTTTAATTTCATATATTTATTTATCCCGTTCGCAACATGCCATCATAGCGTGCGAATAATAGGATTAATTAATCAATATCTAAGGGAGCGTCCTATAGTCAGGGTCGGGAACTATAAAACGCCCCTTAAATACAAAAATATTATTCCTCCTCGTCAATTATTATTTCTTCAACTGCTGTCTCTCTGTTTTGCTCTTCTTTCTTCTTTTCTCCAAGCATTACCAATTCTTTTACTATAATTTCTGTTCTATAATTTTTTTCTCCTTTACTTCCTTCCCAAACTCTACTATGAATTCTACCTTCTGTGTAAACCTTATCTCCTTTCTTCAAATATTTTTCTACCACTTCAGCGAGCTTTCCCCAAAATACCAAATTGTGAAATTCTACACTACTCTCTGTTTTTTTTGTTTTGACATTTTTCCAAAACATATTTGTAGCTAGTCCAGATCTACAAACAGAAACTCCTGACTTCATTTTTTTTATTTGTGGGTCATTTGTAAGTCTGCCCAGCAAAATGACTTTGTTTACATCCATTTTTTTGTGATTATTTATTAATATTTCACAAAGCAATTAGTCCATTGACTTTTTAGACAACTTAATCTAAAATCACAACGAGGCTAATTTCTACCTATTCGGTAGAATGCGCTTCATAAATCGCTTTTCGCCAATTCCCTGTACCTTTATGGTGCGGGGTTTTGGTTTTATAATGACATCTTAATATTATAATATTTTGATGCAACAAGTTTTTCAACCAAAAAAAAGTCTCTTTGAAAAAAGAGATTTTTATAATATTTATAAATTTATTTATAGAAAATAAAGCAAAAAAATAATAGACGGCATATATTTTTGAGACGGCGAAAAAGGAAAGAACTGCCGAAATAAATTCAGCAGTTCTTTAATGTTTTTTGAGATGAGATTAACCAGTCTTTCGCTGCTCAACCTCAATGATCTTGATAATTTCACGCTCCCGAAGAAGCAATCCATTATGGTTGAACAAAAACTTGGGTTTGAGGTCATGATCCGGTTTATGAGAAACCAGAACAAAAACCGGGATGTCTTCAGTTTTTAAGATTCCGTGGGCAGAACAGAAAATTGCATTTAACTTTCTGTTTAGAGCATTTGCATGCTCTATCGCCTCTTCCGAATCTAAACACTGAAGCTCGTCAATAAAAAGATCAGGTTTGACGTTCCTGGTCACGGAATAAGTCAAAAGCTGACCAAGCTCCGTAACTATTTTAATAGGATCTTTGGGAACGTTGGGAATGGTGTCAAGTTGTTTTCCCATTCCGAACCTTGCGCGTGCGTCAATTCCAATGACACGCCAATCAAAACACATCGCATTTACCTCCATGTAAATTAATCTACTAACACCATACACCAATAATATATATTTGTCAATTATACAATAAAAAGGTTATAATTAAAACATAAATAAAATTTTTAGAAAATATATGGAAAAAAAATATTTAGCTACAGTATCTATAATTACTACAAATAGACACAATAACTCCCAAGAAATACAAAAAATACTTACTAATTATGGAAAAATAGTAATGGCACGACTCGGAGTAAATATACAACCAAAATGTATTTCAAACTGTACTGGTCTTATAGTACTAGCTGTACAAGGAACAAAAAAAGAAATAAATGATCTTACAAAAAATATCAATAAAATTTATGCAGTAAGTGCAAAAAATAATATTATGACAAAATAAAAATTTTTAATAAACAAAAAAAGCTTTGCTATACACAAAGTTTTTTTGTTTTTAAAAAAATATTATAAATTTACTATAATAGCCCCACTTCCACCATCATTTATTTTTGCATCTTTAAAATTATATCCTTCTTTATGTAAAAAATTTCTTACATGCTCACCCAAAACTCCCTCAAAATTTTTTGAGTGAAGTCCTTTGCCTGTTATTATCCTTACCATAGAACATCTATCATTTTCACAATTACCAAGAAATTCCAAAAGAGCAATTTCAGCTTCTACTTTTGTATATCCATGAAGATCAATTTCTCGCTCTGGACTTGTATAATATTTATTCATAATTTTTTATTAAATCAAAAATAATAGGCATGATAAACGTCAAGAAAAAAACTGCAAAAAAGAATACTACTGGTAAAAGAATAAAAATTTTCATAAGTTTTTTTATTTTTTCAACAGATGCATCATTATCTTCTAAATTAAAATCTTTCAACAATCTTGATTTCAAATTTAATTTCGTAAAACTACTATTGAATTCATTCATTAAATTTGTTTTCATGTATTTGCCTGTCTTAGGTTTCAAAAAAAATAAATACAAAAAAATCGCTGGTAATATGATAATACCAAATGCGTCAATATTAAAAAATTGCAATACCCCAATAAATATAAATGCTAAAAATATCATTCGAAAACTTTTTAATAAACTGCTCTCTAATTTTTTGGAATCACTAAAATCTTTATCAATTTCTAAATCTTCCATATTTCTTTCTGCAACAATATTTCCAAAATTACCTGGAATTTTATAACCACATTTAGGACAAATATTATCTAATTTTGACAATACTTGTCCACATCTATTACAATTCATATTTTTGAAATTTATTTATTATAATATTTTAACATCAAATTATATATCAATTTTACTTTTTCTAATTTTTCAAAATCATTCAATAATTCTTGTGCTTTTTTGAGTGTTTCTTCTATGAGATTTCTCTCCAAAGAAAATGCTTCAATTATTCTTCTATAATCATTAATTTCACATTCTGATTTATTTAGATAAGTATTTTTTATAAGTTTATTATATTCAATTATCTTATTTATATTTTCTTTATTTGGATTCTCTACATGATCTAAAAATGAAAGATAATGATTCAAGTCAAAATTTTTTACATCAAACATATCTTGGACTATTTTTATAGAAGCTATTCCAGTATAAGATTTTTCATCATTAGCTTCAAAACATATTTCTGGTAATATATATTTACTAATTTCTTCTTGGATTAAATCACAAATGAAATGGGCTTGCCAGCCACATTTAAAATCAGTATTTGCAAAATCAGAGGACAAAACATTTTCATTGTGGGTCAACTTTTTGTCAATTTTTGTAATATAGTGACTATCTGGATATATTGATCCGGAAATATACTGGCTCAAATCTTTTATTTGGTATTTATCTTTTATATCAATAGCAAATTTTATATGAGTTGCGTAAAAAGGCATATGTTTAATAATATTTTTATATATTAATATAATATATCTAGTCGGTAATATTGTAAAATAAAAGCAGGAACATGTCCTGCTTTCATAACTTAAACCAAAACTTATTAGCTAGAGTTTAAGCTTATTATTGATTATTCTATGGGCAGCCTTGAAGGCAGCATTTGCATTTCTATAACCGGAAACTTCTTCATTGACTTTTCCAGGTATAGAATAAGTAAAGGATTTGGTGGTAGTTGTTGTCCAACTAGACCAACGCCATTCTTTACTTTCCACTACGACCCTCTTTACCACAATGGTAAAACCTTTGTAAACTTGAGTACACTCACTCTTCTTCATTGTTCCTCCATAAAATAATAGTAATTAATAAAAAATTACATCTTACAAGTATAAATGTCAAGTAATAAATTTGACAAATACTCCCAAATTTCATAAGGTTTGAACAAAGAATAAATAAACATGGAGGTTATCATGGAAACAAAACCAAGAATACTGGTTTTCGCATCAGGTGGAAAAAAACCCGGTGAAGGTGGTAGCGGATTCGAAACAATGGTCTGGAATACTAAAACCATCCCAGCAATACTTGATGCTGAAATTGTCGCTGTAGTATCCAATCATGAATTTGGATGAGTTCGTACAAAAGCTGAAAAGCTTGGAATTCCATTTGAATGTTTCAAAAGACCCTACGATGCAGAGTACTATCAGGAAATAATCAATAAGTTCAATCCTAATTTTATCATGCTCTCGGGTTGGCTCAAGCCATTCTTTGGATTTCCGCCAGCAAATACTATTAATATCCATCCGGGACCACTTCCTTATACTGCAGGAAAATATGGACACAGTGTTCATGAAGCAATAATTGAGGCATATAAAACTGGCATACTTACTCAAAGTGCTGTGACAATGCACTTTGTCACTGAAGAATATGACAAAGGACCAATCATTGTTGAATATCCTGTCTTCATTAAACCCGAAGATACAGTAGAAGACATTGCAAAAAGAGTAAACGAGGTCGAGAGAGTGATTCAGTCTTACTATCTCAATCTCATAATCCATGGCAAGATCTGGCTTGGACAAAACAGAGAAGTCCACTACAATTCAGGAATTGTGATACCACAATTCCTGAATTGAATTAAAAAAATAAAGGGGTGAGTTCGATAGAGCTCACCCCTTTAATAAATATATATATAAAATTTAAATAAATGAACGCCCAGTCATCTCACTCGGAATTTCCAAATCCATAATCTTTAAAATAGTAGGAGCAATATCGCTAAGATCTCCATTGTTTCTGTTTATATTTTTGAAATCATTTGAAATCAAATAAAATGGAACAGGATTCAAGGTATGAGATGTTAATTTTTGGCCAGTTGCTTTGTCAAAAGTTTGCTCAGCATTTCCATGGTCTGCAGTTATAATAACTGTATAATTATTTTTGATAGCAACATCAACAATTTTACCAATTGCGCTATCAACACATTCTACAGCACGTACAATTGCATCAAAATTTCCAGTATGACCTACCATATCACAATTTGTAAGGTTTGTAGCTATAAAATTAAACTCATTACCATCTATTGCTTTTACGAGTTCATATGTAATTTCATTTATTTTCATTTCTGGCTTTATATCATGAGTTACTATATCACTATTACTTGGAATAAGAATTCTTGTTTCATTTTTTTCCTCTTCATATCTTTGGGCATTGAAAAAAAATGTAAGGTGAGTAAATTTTTCTGTCTCTGTAACTTTTAATTGTTTCAAACCATTTTTTGCTATAACTTCTGATAGAGTATTGTCTATTGATTCAGGTGGAAAAGCAACACGTACATCAATATTATCATCATATTGAGTCATAGCTACAAATTTCATATTATCAATTTTTTCATCTAAAAATCTCTTTGTAATCTGTTTTGCACGATCTGATCTAAAATTTGCAAATATAACTGCATCATTTGATTGAATACAACCAAGTTCACCTGTTTCTGTTTCTATATATGCTGGCTCTATAAATTCATCTGTAATATTTTTCTCATAATTTGACTCAATTGCTTCTTTTACAGATTTAAATTTTGGACCAAGAGCATGAGTCATTACTGCAAAATGTTTTTCAACCCTATCTTTGTTGTTGTCTCTATCCATTCCCCAATATCTTCCACCAATAGTTGCAATGCGTCCGATGTTTTCGGTTTTCATAAAATTTTCTAAATCTTCAATATATAACAAAGCACTTTTTGGAGGAGTATCACGTCCATCAGTATATAAATGCAAAGAAACATTTTTTACTCCGCTTGTTTTTGCACATCTAAGAAGCTCTTTTATATGATTAATATGAGAATGTACTCCACCATCTGAAATCAATCCTTTTATATGTAAAACACTATTATATTTTTTTACATGATTTATTGCCTCAACAATCGCAGGATTACTTATTAAATCTCCATTTTTTACAGCTTTATTTATTTTTACAAGATTTTGATAAATTATTCTTCCAGAACCAATTACCAAATGGTTTGCTTCCGAGGTTCCTTGCTGTCCATATGGCAAACCAATAGCTTCTCCACTTGCAAGAAGTGTAGCGAATGGATAATTTTTTTTGTAATAATCAAAGTTTGGAGTATTTGCTACTAGAACTGCATTATTTTCTTTATCTTCATTATAACCAAGCCCATCACAAATAATTAAGACTACTTTATTTTTTGTCATAAGTTTTTAGAATGGAAATTTTGAAATTTTTGATTTTCCATTTAACTCTTTTTCTATCTTCATAAGCCTATTATATTTTGCCGTCCTTTCACTTCTACATGGTGCTCCTGTTTTTATTTGTCCTGTTCCCATTGCAACTACAAAGTCAGCAATAAAAGAATCTTCTGTTTCACCACTTCTATGAGATATTACTGATGTTATATTGTTTTTTCTTGCAAGTAGAATTGTATCTATTGTTTCAGTAAGAGTTCCTATTTGATTTAATTTTATAAGAATTGAATTACAAGTTTTTTCATCAATCCCACGTTGTAATCTTTTTGGATTTGTAACAAATAAATCATCTCCCATAACCTGAACTCTGTTTTCTGTAGAATTTGTAAAATTTTGAAATCCTTTCCAATCATCTTCTGCAAAAATATCTTCAAGACTTACTATTGGATAATTTTTTATAAGATCTTTAAAAAAACCCGATAACTCATCACTATTTAATGTTTTTCCTTCTTTGTTTAAAATATATTTTCCATCTTTAAAAAATTCAGTAGCTGCTGGATCTATACAAAAAACAATATCTTCTTTTAATTTATAACCAGCATCAACTATTGCATTTGACATCAATTCAAATGGTTCATTATTTGATGAAACATTTGGCGCAAAACCACCTTCATCACCAACACTAATTGCATAATTCTTTGATTTTAGAGTTTTCTTGAGTTGTGCATATATTTCTGCGCACATTTTTACTGCTTCTTGAATATTTTTTGCTCCTATTGGAAAAATCATATATTCTTGAATATCTGTTGCCCAGTTTGCATGTTTTCCGCCATTCATTATATTCATCATAGGAATAGGCATAATATAAGTACCATCAAAATCTGGATTGAATTTTTTCAAATATTCATAAAGTGGTTTTTTCTCACTTATTGCTTGTGCACGTGCTATAGCCATTGATACAGACAAAGTTGCATTTGCTCCCAAATTTGCTTTGTTTTCGGTTCCATCAAGATTTATCATTGTCTCATCAATTTCTCTTTGATTTTCTGCATCCATTCCTACAACTATATCTCTAATTTTTGTTTCAACATTTTCTACTGCTTTTAAAACTCCCAAACCTCCAAATCTAGTTTTATCCCCATCACGAAGCTCTACTGCTTCATAGCTGCCAGTTGATGCACCAGATGGAACAGCTGAGATACCACATGATCCATCTTCCAAGGTTACAGTTGTCTCAATTGTTGGGTTTCCGCGACTGTCTAAAATTTCTATTGCTGTGATTGATTTTATTTTCATATTTTTGCTTATCCCATTATATTGGGATTATTTAATTATTTGTTAATCGACGTTATTATAACAAAGTAAACACACAATTAAAAGGGTATTAAAATTTTAATATACATAATAAAAATACAAAGGTTCATTATATAGAATACAACTAACTTTTATTAGAGAGCTAAAGATTATCGTATATTTCTTTTATAATCTCTTCATCCTTATTTGTAGATTTTAATAATTCCAAATTCTTATTTCTCACACTTTCAAGCAAATTTGCATCAAGACCAGCATCTTTTGTCATTTCTATAAAACATTCAAAATCTTTTACAAAACAATGCCCACCAGCACCACGACCACTTTTATGAAAAGCATTTAAATGTGTAATTCCTATTCTAGGATCTTGACTCATCGCTTCTTTTATAATATCAAAATCTGCATTTTTTGTTTTTTGAGCTAAATCATAAAGCATATTCATATAAATAACTTTGAAATAAAACCAATTGTTTCCACCATATTTTATAAGTTCTGCATTTTCATAACTTGTAATGAGATTGTAAGGAGCACGTGGCAATATTTCCAAAATTTCTTTTGCTGTATTATACAAAATTTCGCTTCCTATTTCAGAAATACCTATAATATTTCTATTTGGAAATTTTGCATCTATGCTGGCACTTAACTCAGTAAGAAACTCTGGAGAATGAATAATTATAATATTTTTGAACTTTTCTTGAAAAGTTCTAGTAAGTCCTACTTTTACAGTAGATTTTATTACTGCAATCTTTCCATCTCCAATCAAAGAAAATATAGATAGCAATATACTAGAATCAAAACCATCTTTTTTTTGGGGAGTAGGAACAGCGATAAAAACAATATCACAATCCTTTATTAAGTCTTTATTGTCTTTATATTCTTCATCCAATGAATATCTAACTACATCATATCCACGCGACTCAAAATCATCAGCATAATTTTTGCCAATAAATCCCTGACCAATAAATCCTATTTTTTTATTCATATTTTTTATAATCAAATATTAATAATACCAATTATAATAATACCATTTCATATAAAAAAACAAAAAAGTCCTCATAAATGAAGGACTTTTGAAAATATATTCATACAAACTATTCTTTCACACTTTTTGTACACATTAGTTCAATAGAAAAATCACTATACAAAATCTTCTGTTAATTTCAAATTATCAATATTTTCCATACTACATAAATAAGAAAAAACTTTTACTGTTTGACCATCCGTCCTTGTAAAAGACTTGCCTTTCAAAAGAATTTTTCCAGATTTCAATTTCAAACCTGTTTCTTCTATAGTATCATTGTTTTCTACTTTTCCACCTGGAAAAGTATACATATTAGGATATGCTACTTCTCTTTCTGGTCTTTTTAAAACTAAATATTTATTATTGCCTCTAATTACCGCAACAACAGATACAATATGCAACTTATTTTTTTTATCGTACATGAAATAAAAATTATTTGATAATACCCTAACAATACAATATATTATTATTCTTACAAAATTATATTTTAAATACAAAAACCAATTCACTAGGATTGATTTTTAATACATACTGTGGTATTACTCCAATATACATAGGTGGTGCCTAAAATAGGTAATAAAAACCATTTGAGTAAAATACAGGAGGAAAAATGAAAAGTTTAATAATGTCAATGTTATTAATACTCGTCGTAAGTTCATTGTTTATAATTAGTTGTAAGAACACAACCAATTTACAAAATGATTGGCAACCCAAACCTGAAGCAATTCAGGCAAAGACAACTTTTGAAACATTACCAGTATTACTTCAGGGATATTCTCTGGATAATCCATCGGTATTTACACAAATTAAAGTCGAGGCAGATTCAAGTAACTTATACCACTCCCAAAATCTAACCGTCAGATATTTGGGTACTATAATATATGAAGAAACAGATGCTGAATATGGATATGAAATCAAATACGGATATTTTGGCAATAATAATATCTTGATTATTGCATCCCTTCATAGCTACTATTCACCTTATTCAGATGAGTGGAAGTGTTTCATCAATGGTCAAGACCAAGATGAAATATTTTTAAATCAGCCTGTTTCATACATTACTGCTCCACCAAATGATGAAGAAAATCCAACTCAAGATTTCGTAAAACAATTGAGAATACCGGAAATAAGATATTCCGAAAATAGACAAGTATTAATGTTGAAGTTTAACCTATTCCAGAGCTTTCATCTAAGTCAGTGGTATGCCAGCTATTGGGCAGAATATAACTTAACATCACTGTTCCAATTTGGAGTAGATGCCTGGCATCTAGTCGAATAAATCTCGAAATACTATTAAGCCCTGCGAAAAATACAAAGCAGGGCCTAATTTTTTTAAACAAAAAAATACTCTTATTTCTAAAAGTATTTTTTGTTATACCAAGTTTTTATAATATTATTTTTTTGTCTTCTTTTCTACTTTCTTTACTGGCTTTTTTGCTACTTTCTTTTTTGTTTCAACTGCTTTTTTCTTTGTTTCTGATTTAGAGACAACAACTTTTTCTTTTGTGCTTGAAATTTTTGAGATAGATCCTGAAAAATTTTTCAAAATTGCATCTAATTTATCATTGATAATCTTGAATTGACTTTCAAATTGATTATTATCAATGCTGCCACTTTTTCTATCTCTATTTCTACTACCCTCAAAACATACCGAACAAAGTACAGGTTTATCACTACTAGGATTAAAAGGCACTTCACAACCTTCACCACATTCAGTACAAATTGTCTTGAACATTTTTCTTTCACCTCTATCTCTATCACGAGAATCGTTTCTTCCGAAATCTCTACCTCTAGATCTACTTGACCCAGAATTTGAATCTTCTTTACCTCTAAAACAATTACTACAATATACTGGCTTATCTCCAGTTGGTTTAAAAGGCACTTCACAATTTTCTCCACACTCAGCACAAATCGCTTTGTACATTTCTGGTCTACCAAAATTTCCACCCCCACGACCACCTCTAGAACCAGAGTCTCTTCTGTTAAAATTACCACCATTATTAAAAGTTCTCATAAATTTTTTTATATTTATTAATATACTTAAAGTCTATCTGCTTAAAACATAAAAAGCAATAGGCAAACATCAAAACCAAAACAAAATCCCATCTAGATAAACAGGATGGGATTTTGTTTTAAAAAATGAATTTAAGCACGTTGAACGTTAACTGCATTCATTCCTTTTGGAGATGTTTCTGTTTCAAAAGAAACAGTATCACCTTCATGTAATTCATTGTACTCAACACCAACTAAAGAATTACTATGAAAGAATAAATCTTTCTCTTGTCCTTCTATAGCTATAAAGCCGAAGCCTTTGTCAGTCAATCTTTTTATAGTACCAGTCATAAATTTTAGACTTAGTTTGTAATTCCTACCTATTTATAGGTAGGTGCAATTTAATAAAGATTTTAAAAACTCGATCACTTTTTTAGATACATTATTCATGCTTAGACACTATACCATATAAAAATGAATGTGTCCAGTTTAATTTTTTGCTTTAAAGCTAAATAAAAAATATAAACAAAAACACCCCATTTAAAAATAGAGTGTTCAAAGCTTCAAACAAATATTATTTCTGCTTTTTTTTGGCTTTTGTTTCAAGCATCAACTTCTTTGCTTCAAGTCTTTTTGCTGTTTTGTGAGAACTTGATTTTTGTTCTCTTCCGAATGCGTGTCTTCTTTTTGACATATAAGTATTTTTATGAATATCAAATGTAATATTATCTTTTTATTGATAAAAAATCAATAGCTACACAAACTTATATCTTTTGATTAATATTGACATATTATAACATATATGCTATAATAAAGAATTAACATAATGGAGGAACAATGAATAAGAAGGAAAGCATGCTAATTGTAGCTATAGAGATAGCTACGTGCATAATCAAAAAAACCAATAGGATTATGCATAAAACCTTGCTACAAAGCGGTTTTGGGGTTTTTATGAACCTTCTAGAAAAATTTGGAAATGCCAACAAAAACATTCCCAATGCACCGGAGATCCACGATATATTTATATTTGGGTCTCTTGCGACTGATGAGGAAAATCCAAAAGACATAGACATCTGTGTCGTGGATAATGGTTTTTTTTCATGGTACTTCAATGAGCATAAAGAAAGCAGAGAGGACGCTTATCATATGCTCAAAGAAAACTTAAATGAACTCTTCGGCCTGTGGTTTGGATCAGAAACAGAGGAGATAGAAAAAATGGCTAATGGCTTTGATGTAGATTTACATCTTTTGCCAGTTGATTTTTTTAAAGATCCTAAAGTTAGGAATAGATTACTATCCAAACATGATGACCCAAACTTTTACAGAAATAGTTTTTATCAGGTAATATGTCTAACACCTGGTGACTACTATCAAAAAAAAGTGGGAGTGGAATATTTCCAAGAGAGGTATGGAAAACCTCTTGAGGATTTAAAATTCTTTTAAACTATAGAGCTGGCGCGAGTCAGCTCTATACTATTTATAAAAACATAATTTACTAAACCCTATAAAACAAAAAATACTTTTAAACAACTATACATTATTTTTTAAGCACTTTATTAATATAATAATCTACTGGTGCAAAATCATCTGTCAAAACTGGGATATCAGTACTAATATTATTTTTCCATATATGCTTTAGATATTCATTTAATTTTGGATCAATACTACTAAAAACGGGTTCTTTATCAGATTTGAGTGCTATTAAAATTATATTCTGAACCATATTTCCATCCTCTGAGTCTATAACTGGAAATAAATAAACTTGTGGAAATATGCTTTTGTATGTTGCGTATTCTGCTCTTAAAAATTCTCCTTTTTCACCTTCCATTGCTGAAATAATATTTAATACAACAACTCCCTCGTCATTTAAAATATCATATTTTTTTTGTATAGCTTCTTTTGTGGTTAATTGATATGGCAAAGAATAACGTGAGCCAAAAGCATCTCCAAAAATTACGTCATATTTTTTTTGTGTTTGATTCAGATACACTCTGGCATCTTCATGATAAATATTTAACCTTGCATTATCTTTTAATCTAAAATATTTTTTTGCAAGCTCAGTAACCTTTGGATCAATTTCAACTACATCAATACTTGCATCAGAATACTCAATCAAAAAATCTTTTGGAAATGAGTACCCGGCACCACCTATCATTAAAGTGTTTCGAAAATTAGGATTGAAATGTTCTGCTAAGTGATAATATTTTGTATATTCATTTACAAGTTCGTCATCATCTACAAACATAGAAGAATGGTTTTCATTATTAATACCCATTGTTTTAACCATTTTATTTGTATTTTGATCTACTCTATCATAAATCCAAATACGATTATAAGCTGTATCAATATCTATGAATCCATTTCTTTCAAAAGATAAACAATTAGATTTATCAATTACAAACCAACTCAAAATTATAATAATAAATATAGATAATTTAATTTTGGTATTTTTTTTCATAATTAGCATTAATAAAATAATAACTAATGTTATTAATAAGATAATTAATATTTTATTTGTGCCAAACTTTGGAATCAAATAAAAACCAGATATAAATGTTCCTATAATACTCCCAGCCGTTGAAATAGAATAAAGATTACCAACAATTGATCCCGAATTATCTAAACTTTCTATTTTTAATTTAACAACATAAGGTGAAACCATTCCTAATAATACACTTACCGGAGAAAATAAAATAAAAGATGCGATAATAGAAGAGACTCTAATATCACTAAAAATAATTTGCAAATTAATGAGCAAAAAGTCTTTTATAAAAAATGTTATTCCCATAAAAATAATTGTCAAAAATATAATAAATGACAAACATTTAAAATTTGGATTTTTGTCTGCAATTTTTCCACCAAAATAATATCCTACACTAAGACTTCCTAAAATAATACCAATTAAACTAGTCCAAACAAAAATTGATGTTCCAAAATATGGACCTAGTATCCTAGAACCGACAAGTTCAAATATCATAACAACTGCACCACATACAAAAGTTACAATCTCCAAAATATATTTATTTATTTTCATATTATAAAAATAATTTATTATACTATAATAATATCATTTTTTTATAAAAACAAAAAAATGATTTCTAAAAATCATTTTTACTAGTAATTAATTATCAAGTATATAATAGATAAACCATAAAATTTTATAGTTTGGAAGAGTTGCATTGTATATAACAAGCAACCCTTCCAGATTTTAATCAATATCGATATATGTCACTATCAGAGTGCTTACTCTTTCGTGACCGCCCTCTATAATATTTTTTTGTATTTGTATTGAGATCTTTATTTATTAACCTCATTACAAATTTGATTAAAGAACGAATTATTCTCATTTTTCCTCCTTATTTTATTTATTTTCTACATAATTATAATATATTAGAATATATATATAATTTTATCAATATCAAAAACAGCCGTACTCATGTATTACACAAGTACGGCTTATTACTACAAAATTATCCAAATATAAAGATTATTGTAATGGAGCATATTACTCCAATAACAAAACCTAATATTACCTCTCTTTTTCTGTGAACTTTTTTTCCCTGACTTATTAATAGAAGAATCAACATAAAAATATCTGCCCATATTAGCACTATATTATGTTTTCCAATAATCACAAAAAAAGCAAGAAAAGCAGTTGATATTACACTAATAAGGCGCAAAGCATTTCTATACCAGTGTTCCAAGCTCATGCATCTTGGAAATAAAATATACAATATTGATGGTATTACAAGTGGCCAATTAGCCTTATTATGAAAGTTAATGAATAATAATGATGATAAAAATGTTGCGTGTCCAGAAATGATTCCACCATAAAGAGGTTCTCCACTTTTACGCACAATTTTAAAAAAAATGGATATTATAACTGGAACAATCAGACACATCAAATAAACAATACTCAGATCACTACTAATTTTATGATAAATATACATTGGATTTTGTATTGTTTTATCATAAAATATTCCCCAACCAATTATAATAGCTACTATTGTAAAACAAATAAGTTCTGTCCCAACAATACGCTTTTTTTCTACATTTTTTTGCTTATGGGCATATGAATAATTCATCGACAATATCATAGATATCGATACTGTAAGTAAAATATCATTCCATTCTCCTTTGTCGAGATTAAATAAAAACCCAAACAAAATAACCATAATAGCAATTAATAAACATGTAAGAAAAATCTTATTATTAAACATAAACTTAATAACAGAGTTAATCTCTTCTATTATTTCATTAAATATCTTATGAAACATAATTCCTCCTAAACTGATTTTTATACTACATATTATCATGTATTATAACTTTGTAAATAGACATATAAAAAAAATTAAATAATTCTTATATTTATTTAGAGTATGCTGTCATAAATGACACTAAAATTTAATAATTTTTTATTTGGATTCGATTATTGTATGACATATAAACTAATTTTTAAACAAGAAATCCTTTTAATTTTTTATTTACTAAAAATAAAAACACTTTTTAAAGGTGTTCCTTGTGGAGGATGAAGAGGATAAAATAGTAAAATTATTATAATCAATATATTAAAAAACAATATCTATATTTTTAATATTAAATTAAAAAGTATATTTTTTGCTGAAATACCTATTTAATCTTCTAATTTATTTAATTCTTCTAATTCACTCTCTAATTTTTCTATAGTTTCTCCTTCAATATCTTTCTCTGTAACTATAAGACCGAAAAAAAATCCACTTTTTTTACCTGATTGTAATAATTCTAACTTTGCCTTAGCAAAATCAATTTTATTTTCTTTCGAAGTTGCACCAACTTCCCAATTGAATTCTTTATTGTTCCTTCCTTCAATTTTTATAGGATCCTCAAAATTAACCATATTTTAAAATTAGTAATTATATTCAAATTATACCTCTAAAAATATTTTTATCAAACAAAATACTAAACCATTTACCTAAAAAATAGAATCGAATAGTAAATACATTAGGATCCTTGGATTATAGAAATATGCAAAAAATTCTCTTGACTTTTTTCTTTGAAATAAAATTCCAAAAATATTCATTATCCAAAATTTATATGTAAATAATATTTCTAACACTTATTCGCTAGTTTTAAAATCAAAAGAAAGACGTGCTAAAATATATGAAATAGTAGATTCAGCACCTTGATTTAAATTAATAAATTTTTTACCAATTCCATCATAACAACCTCCAGTTGTTCTGTCATACACAACTTGACCCAAAATATTATCTCCTAAAAACCAATTAAATGCTGTATTTGCAAATTTTCTATAAATATCTTTGTTTGTTAACATAAACATCTTATTGAAAGCCTGTACGGTGGATGCAGTATCCTCAGGCTGTTGATCAAAATAATGCCTTTTTTTATCTTTTATAAACCAACCATTTTGTCCAATAGGAATATATTTATCGTTTTTAAAAGTTTGATTTATTAAAAAATTAAAAGTTTTCTCAGCTATATCTAAATATTTTTTATCTTTTATTATACTATAACCAACAATTAATGCTTCTGATAAAACCGCGTTCGAATAAGTTAAATAGCCCTCAAACCATTCCCAGCTAAATGAATGACTACTTTCATATAAATAAACAAGCTTATCACAATTTTGTTTTAATATATCAAAAAACTTTTGATCTTTATATTCTAAAAATAGACAGTTGAGTGCTTTTACATAAAATGCTATGGAACGAGGTGAAGAAAAAGAAATATTTTTTTCAATACTTTTATTAATAATATTTTTTGCTTTTTCTTTTAAAAATAATGGTATCTGTTCAGTATTTAAAACAACAGAAAGTGCATATAATGCTCTAGCTGAGGGATCTTGTGAATCTTCTATAATATTTCTTTCCTCATCAATAATTCTTTTTTCATTAACATAATTATAAAAATAACCATCCGATTTGATTAGTCCTTCTATAAAATTTAAATATATAGCAATTAATTTTAATAAAAATTTATTTTGTGTCTTTTTATAATAAAAAGAAGTCGCTATTAAAGCTCTTGCATTGTCATCAAGCGTATATCCGGAAGACAAATCTGGTTCTGTTAATTCTGCAAACTGAATAATTCCAAAATCATCAGTTAATTTTATTATATGTTCAAACTTTATTGGTGGAAATTTTTTTTGTATATTTATTAAATCTGGCACAAACTTAGAAAAAAATTTCATATATGAATAAGCTACATTTTCCCATGTCATATGTCTAGTTCTAAAATAAGCATTTTTGCCAATTTGTAAAAACATTTTTTCTCCGCCTATTAATTCAAAAATTGCATTAGTAAAAGCTTGCGAATTTTTAAAATCGACCAATCTACCTACTTCATTTGTGATATCCTCTTTTGCCTGAGAAAAAGAAGTAGATATAACAGCTCGACCACTTCCTAAAGCATAAGACATTGTTCCTGAAACAGCTTGATTGGGATTTAAAGATGGAGAGATATAAATATCTGTAGCCTCTAACAACTTGAGAAGCTTGTCTATATCAAAATATTCATTATAAAAATGAACATTGTTTTCTAATTTAAGTTCATTAACTTTCTGCATTAAAAAATTTCTATATTTTTCCCCCTCTTGCTCTAAAATATTTGGATGAGTAATGCCTGATATAATAAATTTAACATTAGGAAATTTTTCAATAATCGGTGGCAAGGAATCAATTATATACTCAAGCCCTTTACCTGAACTTAAAAATCCAAAAGTTGACAAAACTAGTTTGCCTGAAAATCCAAAAATGGACTTGGCTTTTTTACCATCTGTATAAGGAACACTATGAATACCATGTGGTATAACTTTTATTTTTTCTGAATCTATTTTATAGTCCTTTATTAAAATTTCTTTTGATAATTTTGTCATAACTACTATACCTTTGGAATATCTATCTATCTCATAAATAACCATTTTCATTTTTTCATCTGGATTTGGGAGGACTGAATGAAAGGTAACTATTACTGGTTTTTTTATTTCCTTTAAAAAAAGAATAAGATTTGACCCATATTCTTCTCCAAAAATACCAAATTCATGTTGTATACTTATAAGCTTTATGCTTTTCAGTGAATTTAAATCTTTTGCTGTTTTTATATAATCCTCTTTATTAGACTGATTAATTTGAAAAATTACTTTGTTGGAATAATCTAAATTATGTATTTCTTTAACATTCATTGCAACAATTTTTGAATTAATAAATGGTGAAAACATTTTATCAATAGCACTTCTTAAATCATTTGTAAAAACAGCTATACCACACTGTCTAGGTGGAAAAGTAGATAAAAAAGCTATAGAAGATTTTTTTTGTACTAATTCCATTTTTTTTAATTATTTTTTAATTCTTTTAAAAGCTCTGATAAATTAATAGATTTAGCGGCAATTAATTTATCAGCTGCACCATAATAAATAAAAAGTCTTTCTTCTTCAATAAAAGCTCCGGTTGGAAAAACAACATTATTAACAACCCCATCTTTTTCCCAAATATTTTCTGGGGAAAATAACGGTTCTTTCAACCTGCCTAAAATTTTTAATGGATTTTTTAAATCAAGTAATGCTGCTGCTGCATGATAAATTTTCCCAAGCGGAGTATCTTCAACAGTGTGGTATATAATAAGCCAACCATCCTTTGTTTTTATTGGAGGACATCCACCACCTATATTCCTACTTTCAAACCAGAAAAGAGGATCCAAAACAATAGAGTCTCCTAAATTTTTAAAATGATCACGCCAATAATTATCATTTAATTCAGAAAAATTATTAAAATAAACAATTTGAATCCCTGGGAGTATACGGTGAAAAAGAGCAAATTTATTATTTATTTTTTCTGGAAATAAACAAGCATCTTTTTCAAATAATAAAACATCTCCCCCTAATCTTTCTTTAAAAAGCATTTCAAACATCACATATCTCTCTCTTATTTTTGAATCACGAAATATGTCTTCAGCCTCATCATAAGAAATTTGTGGAGATATTAAACCTTTTTTCTCAAAATTAACTAAATCCTCACTTGTAGCATATGCAATCAAAGCATTTCTACCATCATATGCTGTATAAAAAATATAATATAATCCATCTAAAAAAGTAATTCTTGGATCTTCTACTCCCATTTTTTCGTATTCAAATTCTGGAAAAATAATTGGTTTATTTAATCTTTCTATAACTTTATTATCTTTTAACTGACAATAACCTATTGAGGAAACATTAGAATTAGAAACTGCCCTATAAAACATATGTACAATTCCATCTACCAATATACACGCTGGATTCAATACGCACTTATTTTCAAACTCTAAATCAGTTTTTTCTAAGATTATACCTTCATTTTTGACGTTCAACATAAATATTTAATAAAATTATTTATAAAATACATTATTATCATTTTTACACAATTCAATATAAAAGTAAAACAAAAAACTTTTATAATTTAATTAAATAATCAAGAAACCCTTTAAATAACAGATTTTTTATTGACATCTATAAATGTCTATAGTTAAAATTTTGTAAATTAATTTTAGAATTTTTTTCTAGTCTTCTATATTATCTTTTGTGTCTTTTTCATTTTCAACTTCCTCTTTTATATAAATATCTCCTTTTTTATCTATTTTATACACATTTTTTATTTCTTTTGTGCTTATCTCAGCTTTCCAAGAATCATCCTCATTAAGCGGTCT
This sequence comes from Patescibacteria group bacterium, assembly GCA_028692545.1. Taxonomy (NCBI): domain Bacteria; species Patescibacteria group bacterium. The sequence goes on from JAQUXC010000015.1 coordinate 22,828, forward strand.
ATATGCCCAATGCTTGCTATAAACTTTTTTTCCAGTGATTGGGTTTGTATCACCTTGTTTATACATAGGCGTATCTGATTCTAAAATATAATTTTCTTCTCCCCTTTTTGCATATCTCAAATCAGGAGCGCCTTTTGCAAAAGATGGGAATGGGGTTGATTTATGACCTATGTCTAAATTACCAGCCATTTTACCCCTGGTTCCAGTAGGAGAACTTCTAACAACTCCACTATCTACAAAATCTCTATACCCATTCTCATTTATAACCCTATAAAAATTATCCTCATTAAATGTTGGATTATCTAATTTTAACCATTTTACGATTCCCCCTATAGCATCTCTACATATATTTTCTATTCCGAAATCCACATCGCTTGTTAAATTCTCTAACTCATTCAAATCTCCACCAAGGTTCAATATAGCCCCCTCCTCAGCTCTATTTGTTTTTATGTTTTCTTCTATTTCTGTATTTAAAGAATTTATTTTTTCTTTTGCAAAATCTTCAACATTTTCCGTAGAGTCGGTAGTCGATTCTTTTTCTAAAATTTCTTTTGGTTTATTATCGCCCTTGCTTTCAATGGGATCTAAAATTTCTTCACCCTTTAGATTTTGAAAAAATTCATTGTTTAACATTTTTTACTTTTTATTTAAAGAATTTAGTATAGATTTTATCTTTCTTTGTTCTAACTCATTTATATATCTATTCACGATGTCTTTTCTCTCTTTTTTTAATTTTCGTAATTTATAGATAGCGTTTTCATAAATTTTTTCTATTTCTATTTTTGAATCCATTTTATATTTACTTATGTATTTATATGATTAATAATATCACGCAAATATCAAAACAATCAAAAAAAACAACGTTTAAGCGTTATTTTTTGATGGCTCACTTTCGCTTTTAGAGCTTCAGAGGACAATGGGGTGCCCACTGGGAATCGAACCCAGATTAGCGGTACCACAAACCGCTGTGTTAACCGTTACACCATGGGCACCATAAAATTAATTTTGAATAATGAATTTAGAATTATAAATACTTAAATAATAAAATTCAGATGAATACCAAAATTAAAAATTCTAAATTCGTCATTTCGTACAAAGTGCGTTTATGGTATCCCGGCTAGGAATCGAACCTAGATCCACAGCTTAGAAGGCTGTTGTTCTATCCGTTGAACTACCAGGACATATTAAATTGTAAACAAAAAAACATAATAATTTATGTTCTATTAATATAACAGAAAGTACACAATTGTCAATGAATTAGATATTTTTCTCACCATCTAGTTTCTCTAGCTTATTTTTTAAATATTCTTCTATTTTTAAATCTCCGACAAATTTCATTTTTGGTATAAAAATTGTGCCTTCACTAGTATCTATAAAAAAATATTCCAAATCATCTTCATAATTCAACCTAGAATCATTGATTTTCTTTCCAATTTTTATTATTTCAACTAAAGTCAACTTCTCTGGAAAACAATAGCTTTCAGATTCTTTTTTCATAGAATTATATCTATTTTTTCTTACACTTAAATACTATATTTGGTTTGTTTCTATGAGAAAGCCTAGAAATAGTCCTTTCCCTAGAGATTCTGTCATAGTCTGGGTCTTTTACAACTCTACCATGAATTATCATTTCTTCTTTTAGATTTTCTTTATTAAATCTCTCATCATACAATTCTTCTAGTTTTTCAAGATCATCTTTATCATCTTCTTCATCTTCTTGTAATCCCAAAATATCTTTATTTAGATCTTCTTCAACTATATCATAACAATCTAAACACAAACCATTTACCATGATAGGTGATTCTTTACCACACTCTCTACATTTTTTATTATCACTTGAAGAAAAATTTTCTCCCATAAATAAATAAATTATAATATATTACTATTATATCAAATAATGGTAGAAAAACACTATACTGTACAGTTAACACTAATAGGTAACACTTGGTATACTTAGGGGTAACACTGTTAACTAATAAACAAATATATGCCTTTAAAACCAAGTTATCCAAAAGAAAAGCGAGTTTTATGGTATTTAGGAG
>JAQUXC010000016.1 GCA_028692545.1 Patescibacteria group bacterium
CTCCTAAATACCATAAAACTCGCTTTTCTTTTGGATAACTTGGTTTTAAAGGCATATATTTGTTTATTAGTTAACAGTGTTACCCCTAAGTATACCAAGTGTTACCTATTAGTGTTAACTGTACAAAATATTGACAAAAAACATAATTTGTAATATAATCTAGAGTTAACAAGTATTAAAAAATGGAAGAAATAAAACAACAAAAAAGAGAAAATTATCTAAGAACAGGAATATATACATTCTTTGTTGTTTTATTTTATGCATTACTTATCTATGCAAATAAGGCTAGAGCCCTAGAAGTAAAAGAAGAATATCCCAAAATTGCAAATTACTTTTTGAACTGGTCAATAAATGAAAATGAAATAAAAGAACTCGCAAAATGGGATATATTAATTTTAGACATAGAAAATCAAAATAGTCCCGAAAAAATAAAAAAAATCAGAGAAATTAATCCTAAAATAATAATACTTGCATATATCACTCCACAAGAAATAAATATCGAATGTAAAAAAGAAACACCACTAAGATGTGAGCTATTATCACAAATAAATTCTGGATTTTATTTAAAAGATCAAAATGAACAAAAATTAAGTTTTTGGGATGGAACAAATCTTCTAAATATTGCTGACAATTCACAAAATAGTTGGAATAATACATTTTCTAATTTTATAAATAATAAAATTTTATCTAGCAATATTTGGGATGGAATTTTTTATGATAATTTGTGGGACAATGTATCTTGGATAAACAATGGAAATATAGATAGCAACAACGACAACAGAAAAGATGATCCAAATTTTTTAGATAACAATTGGAAAAATGGAATTATAAAAATATTAAAAGCCACAAAAAAAGACAACTCCATAATACTTGGAAACTCCGCTACAAATTTAGAATATTATGATTATATAAATGGTAGAATGTTTGAAAGTTTTCCAGCAAAATGGGAAAACAACGGCGATTGGGAAAGTCTTATGGAAAAATATATTAATAAATATCCAGAAAAAGCACAATTGCCAAACATATTTATAGTAAATTCAAACACAGATGATACTGGAAATATGAACAATTACAAAAAAATGCGATTTGGTCTTACCAGTACTCTGCTTGGTGATGGATATTTCTCTTTTGACTCTGGAGAAAAAGCTCACTCTCAAACTTGGTGGTATGATGAATACAAAGTAAATCTTGGAAAATCAGAATCAGAACCATATAATATTTTAGAAAATGACAATACTTTGAAAAATAGCCTGTGGAGAAGAGATTTTGAAAATGGAATAGTATTGGTAAATTCTACAAATGAAGACAAAATTTTTATTTTTGATAGAGAAACGTTTGAAAAAATAAATGGCACACAAGACAAACAAATAAATGATGGCTCAAAAATAAATTATATAAAAATATCTGCACATGATGGAATAATACTTTTAAAAGTTGATAAGAAAATTATAAATAACACTTATATAAATGGAAGTTTTGTAAGGGTATTTGATAATATAGGAAGTAAAAAATATAATGGATTTTTTTCATACAAAGCTAGATTTGAAGGAAGTATAAAAATACTTGAAACAGATTTAGACAAAGACAAAAAAAATGAAATACTAACAAGTAAAAATGGAAAAATAGATGTTTACAAAACTGGAAACTTGATAAATAGTTTTTTTCCATACACTGAAAGTTTTAAAAAAGAAATATCTTTTACAACAAACGATATAAACAATGATGGAAATGTAGAGATAATTACTGGAGCCGGCCCAGGAGGCGGTCCTCATATTAGAGTATTTAATTCCAACTTTGAAGTAATAAGTCAGTTTTTTGCTTATGATAAAAACTTTAGAGGTGGAGTAAGTGTTGCAACCGGTGATGTAAACAATGATGGAAATGTAGAGATAATTACTGGAGCCGGCCCAGGAGGCGGTCCTCATATTAGAGTATTTAATTCCAACTTTGAAGTAATAAGTCAGTTTTTTGCTTATGATAAAAACTTTAGAGGTGGAGTAAGTGTTGCAACCGGTGATATAAATGAAGATAATAAAACAGAAATAATTATAGGACTAATTATAAATAAAAAATTAGAAATTAAAATATTTGATAATACTGGTAAATTGTTGAATAATTTTGTAGCCGGAGATTTTACTGATATAACAAAAATACAGATAATGTCTTATGATATAGATAATGATGAAAAAAATGAAATATTAGTAGGGACTACTAGTTTTTAATATTTCAAATAATTATAATAAATCCAGCTGAGCTGGAAAAACATATGAATGATATAAACATAGAAAATAAAGAAAAAAAAGTCACAGCAAAGAAATGTTGTATAAATTTTTTGAACAAAAAATACAAAATACTTGGAAGATCAAAAAAAATAAAACTAATAACTGATGCAATATTTATAGTAATTGCAACAATTGTAATTGCACTCTTAATAAACATGTATTATCTAAATCAATACAAAAGAAATATAATTCTTGATATAAATACAGAAAATCAAGATATTGTAAGTGGAAGTATAGAAAAATTTGAATTAAAATACAAAAATAATAATAAAGAAGATATTGAAAATGTAAATATAGAAGTAATGCTTCCAGAAAATTTCAAAATAACAAATGTAATTCCAAATGACATTTTTGACAAAAATACGAACACTTTTCAAATAGGGAAAATTGAGGAAGGAGTAAATGGAAAAATAGAAATTTCTGGACTTATAATAGGAGAAATAAATACACAACAAAAAATATTATTTAGATTAAATTATAAAAAACAAGGAATATCACAAAGTGCAATTAGTTCACTTATTTATAATATAAAGGATTCAAAATTAAAAACTAATATAAATATACCTGAAAAAATTTATAAGGACACTCCTTTTGATGCTCAAATAATGGTAGAAAATACAAGCGAAAATACTTTTGAAAATGTAAAAATAAAATTAACTTGTAAGGATTTGAGTATTATTAAAATTTATTCACAGTCAGATATAAATATAAATAATAATATAATAACAATAAAAAAAATTGAATCAAATGAAAAAATAAATATAAATTTGAATTTATTCACAAACAATGAAAATAGTATAGAATTATTGTTAGAAAATTTTATATCCTATAGTAAAGATAAGGATTATAAACAAAATGAATTAAAGAAAGTTATAGAAATACAAAAACCAAAGTTTGAAATAAATATAAAATCCGATCAAACACATATAAATGATTCTGAAAAAGCAAAATTTCAAATATATTATACAAATCATGAAGACATAGATATCAAAAATGCAAAAATAAAAATTATTTCTGACACTAACTCATCTGTAAAAAATATTAATATATTGGATAACAATAATTTTTATCTAAAAAATAATGAAATAATATTTAAGAATTACATAAAAAAGGATGAAATAGGAAAAATTGATATAGAATTAAATATCTTGAGAAAAAATCTGAACGTAAACCAGGAAACATATATAATATTAGAAAATGAATATTATAGAGATACAGAAATTATAAATTACAAAACATATTCTTCAAAAATAAAGTTTTTATCAAATTTGAATATATCTTCAAAGGCATATTATTATAGTGAAAAAGGAGATCAACTTGGAATTGGGCCTCTTCCTCCAGCAGTTGGCATCCCTACAAAATATTGGATCTTTTGGAAAGTAGATAACTTTGGAAATGATTTGAGTAATTTTTCTATGAGTGCTGAGCTCCCGGAAAATGTCACATGGACTGGAAACAAAAGTGTGCTTGAAGGAAATCTACAATACAGTGAAACGAATAAAAGGATAATTTGGAATTTAGACAAAATTAACAAAAATAATGCTGAATACAAAATAGGATTTGAGGTAAGTATAATTCCAAAAACTGAAAATATTGGTTATATTTTACAATTACTAAAAAATGTAGAATATTCTACAAAAGATAATTTTTGCGATATTGAAATATCAAAAAACTTAGAAAATTTAGACACAAATTTGAAATATGATATATACTCGAGCGGAAAAGGAAAAGTTATTGAGTTAAAATAGTGAACCACGTCCGACATTGTACTAATAATCATCTACACTTGGCAAATATTCAAAGCCATCTTTAAAATTAGATTCATATTTTATATCTCCACTAGAGAGATAATTTTTGTTGTATGCAAATTCATTGAAATTCAAAAATTTATTATCTAAATCTTTTATAAAATCAGATGACTCCATAGATTTGAGCTCATTGTACTTGAAAACTGACATTGGATAAGTAAGAATAAGATGCCTTTTTGCTCTTGTAATTGCAACATAAAACAATCTTCGCTCTTCTTCTATTTCATCTTTTGTAGTACAAAGTGAATGAGGAAAAGAATCATTTGTAAGATTTATAAGAAAAACTGCATCCCATTCCAATCCTTTTGCTTGATGAACTGTACTTAGCACTATTTTGTCTTCATATTTATTTCTTTCACTCTTCATATTAAAACTTTCTTGAAGTGCTACTTCTGATAAAAATTTTTCCAAACTTTCATAATTTGATGCAAATATTGCAAGTTGATTTAGATCCTCTTCTCTCTGTCTATAATCTGGATATTTTGCCATAAGATAAGAATAATAATTTTCTGTAACCATACGAATCAATTTGTACAAATCTTTTTTCTTTTCTTCTTCTAATACTTTTTTTAAAATGTGCAAAAAATTTAACATACCAGCTTGTGCTTTTTGAGACAAATTTATTTTCAAATTAAAGACATCATCTATATTTTCTAAATTCTTTATTTCATTATAAATTTTTTCTATAGTTGCATTTCCTATTCCATCATAAAATTGTAGAACTCTAGACCAAGAGATCTCATCTTTGAAATTATTTATTATTCTAAGGACTGAAATTACATCCTTCACATGTGCTCTTTCAAAAAATCTAAGCCCACCTCTCATCTCATAAGCTATTCCACATTTATTAAGCTCCATTTCTAGCGTTTGTGATTGATGACCTGCGCGAAACAAAACTACAATTTCTTTTGTATTCATTCCATCGTCTAAAAAATCTCTTATCTTATCTACTATAGTTCTTGCTTCTTCTCTATTATCTCTTAGAGCTAATAATTCTGGTTTTATATAACTGCCGCAAACAGATTTCAAATTTTTTGAAAATTGATAATCATTATCTTTTATTATTTTGTTTGCTAAATTTACTATTTCAGTTGTAGATCTATAGTTTGTTTCCAATTTATATATTTTACAATTTTCAAAAACTTTTGGAAAATCCAAAATATTTTTTATATCAGCAGCACGAAAAGAATAAATGCTTTGCGCATCATCTCCAACGGCTATAACATTTTGATGACGCCTTGAGATATTATGAATTATTTTTGCTTGTAAATAATTTGTATCCTGATACTCATCTACTAAGACATGATCCCATTTTTTTGAAAAAATTTCTTGTAAATCTTTTTTAGAACTAAGCTTTTCAAAATAAAAAAGTAAATCATCAAAATCCAAAAGATTTGATCTTTTTTTTCTCTTTTGATACTCTGCTTCAATGTCTATAAAATTATCTAATAATTCACGCCACTCTGGAAATTTCAATTCTAGACATTCTCCAATACTATTATTTGAATTTATTGAAAAACTTATTATTTCTCTTACAAGAGCTGGGGAAGGATTTTTTTTCTTTGAAGCTTCCGGAAAAAAATCTTTTGAAATATTTTTTATCAAAGTTTTGCTATCATCTGCATCTATAATGGTAAAGTCTTTTTTTATTCCAATAGAGTCTCCATAAATTCTAAGTAATCTATTTGCAAGTGAATGAAATGTTCCGCCCCAAATAGGAATATTCTTAGAATGCCATGACAAAAGATTTTTTACTCTCTCAAGCATTTCATTTGCAGCTTTGTTTGTAAAAGTCACAAGCAATATTTTCTCTGGATTAATTCCTTTTGAAAGTAACCAAGCTACACGATAGACGAGAGTTCTAGTTTTTCCACTTCCAGCACCAGCCAGAACCAAACAAGGCCCTTTTTCACAGCTTACAACTTTGTATTGCTCTTCATTTAATTCTTTTTTGAAATCTATATCTACCATAGTAGAACTATTATAACACATAAGACAAAAATGCATAAAATATTAATATTAACCTAATTTTTATATAATAATATTTTTTTATTGCTCCAAATATTATAAAAATGTATAATTAAATTATCTTCGTCGAAAGCCGTCGTTATCAAAATCCTCAAATGAGGAAGGCTCAAGCCAAAACACAAATCAAATTAACAAAGGAGGTACATGAAAAAATAGCATAATAATAACTGAGATGCAGATTCGCGTTAGGAGTTTTTTGATAAAAGTCCCAACAGAACTACGTTCTGGGCATTAAAAGTTTCCAAACTTCGTTTTGTAAAACAACTTATAAAGTTACCAGATCTAAACTAAACCATAATTGGAACTCAAATAACCAATAAGAACAAGATTGAATCTACGCTATACTTAGGAACCCCGTATGCTTATGCGGGGTTCTTTTCATTTTTATAAATCTTTTGTTATACTAAGAATATAATTATTAAAAAAGTCATATGAAACAATATACTCTTGAGGAATTAAAAAAGGAACTTTTTAGAATAGAATCTCTCACTGAAAAAGAAAAAGACATAATATATACCGAACTAAAAAAATATTCCGGAGGTGGTGGAATATCTTATATGGAATTTTACAATATAATAATGAAACTTCGTAGAGAATACAAAATTTCTGAAATCGATGAAAAGCATCTAAAAGGACTTCTTGCCTATTTAAAAGAATAAATTATCATATATCAAACATTATATTGATCTATCTCAAAAATATGAGTATCCTCTGGTTTAGAATTTTCTGATAGTAACAACAATTCACTATTTCCAAATTCAAAATTTACAAACACATCTTCCCATTTCAAATTATAATAACAAGCATATAGCATCTTTCCAAAATCTCCATGAGTAACAAGAAGTATATTTCCATTCTTATGTTTATTTTTTATAAAATCCAGAAACTTGTTTGCTCTAATTTGCAATTCTTCAAAACTCTCACATTTTGGAACATACAGAAAATATACAATTCTTTTTGATTTTATAATATCTGGGGCGCAAAGTTTTTCTATATCAGAAACTTTATTTCCTGTCATAATACCAAAATCCCGCTCAATAAGTTCATCCAATTTTATAGAATTATCCAATTTCAAATCTTCACAAATTATTTCTGCAGTGTGATATGTTCTTATAAGTGGTGAGCTATACACAAAATCAAAATGAATATTTAAAGTTTTTATTTTCCCTACCAATTCTTTTGCTTGATTTATTCCAATTTCAGTGAGATCTTCATTTCTTCTACCATTCAATATTCCATTTGCATTATCTTTGTCTTGACCATGCCTAGTCAAATATATTTTTAGCATAATAAATTCTTTATTAATTACAAATCATCTTCAGAAATTACATTTATTCCATTTTCCTTTAGTAGTGCACATGTCACTCCGTCACCTTTAATCAAATTTTTGCTAAAAGTTCCGTCATAAATTTTTCCACATCCACAAGATGGGCTTTTTTGTTTTAGTATTGCTTCATTTATATTAAACAATTTCGCAATTTTTAGTACTTCTTCTGCGCCATTTACAAAGTTTCTAGTTACATCATTTCCATTTGATTCGAGGACTTTTGCATTATTTTTCAAAACATCAAAACCATCTCCGCTATATATTTCTGCATCCTCTCGAGGAGTAGATTGTCCACCAAGTTGTTCTGGGCAAATTGGAATTAATATTTCTTTTTTAGAAAGTTTTAATACTTTTTCATTTGTATTATCTTTTCCATCATACCTACATTTGATTCCCAATAAACATGCACTACAAATTTTCATAAATTTAAAATTAATTACTTTTTTCAATTACATTATGATACCCGGCAACAGGTTCACCAACTCCAAAATACATTCTACCACCTTGTAAGACCTCTGTAGAGGCAACAAGGACATCTTCTTTATTTTTTAATAAATCATAATTGAATTCTACATCGGTCTCCAAAACTCTGGGAATATTTTGAGCTTTACTACGTGGTCTTGCAATATCAAATATAAAAGTAGATTTATCTTTATTTGGATTATCAAATACTATAAAGCTATGATTTTCAGGATACTCGTCTTCATCTTTTGCATCAAGCATTGTAATACCACTTATATATGAAGATTTTATGCCTGCTTTTTGAAATAGATATTTTCCCAAAACAGCTCTTTCAGCACACTCCGTATTTCCCACTAATTCTGATAATTTTGGAGTTCCTTTTTCTCTATAAATTTTTTGTCTTTGGGATAAATCATCTGAATTATCTAAATTAATTTTCAAAAGATTAGAAATTCTATTCTGTACTTGATAGCAAACAAAATAAGTATATGGATCAATATCGGATGGAATACTCTTAAGCCAATCAATAACAGCACTTTTATTTTTTTCATAAACTGATTTTATATTTTCCTCTGTAAAACCTTCTAAATATATATCAAAAAATTCAAAGTCTAGTTTCAACTTTGTAGTAAGCTCTTTACTAAACATAGAACCACCCACAGGTAACTCTTGATTATTTGCTAAATCATCTGCCCAGACGCCACGATAAAGAGGCTTTATATTTTCATTTGATTGAACTCCTAGTTCTGACTTATATTTTTCCATATTTTTTATTTATTCCACTTTGCAGGAAATATTAAATTTAATTGTTTATCTAACGGTGGAAAAGAAAAATACACTCTTACATTATTTCCCTTTTCATACAATTCTATCATTTCAAAATTTTCTCTTTTAATAAGTGAAAATCCTGGTTTTTCTAAATATTTTTCTTTGAAAGGTTTATAATCAGAAACTGTAAAATCAGCATCTCCGCGCTCTGGTCTTTCTATATCTGGTTTTCTAATTTTTAATAATTGCAATTTTCCAGCTACAGTATCTATTGATATTTTAAATATTGGACCAGTTGATGTTTCTTTTATTATTTCTCCAATTTTACAAGCTTCTGCTAAAAAATCAATTTCTTCTTTCTCTGACTGACAAAAAATACAAACATAATTAACAGGAATATTTTTTAAGTCAGTATATTTGTCTTTCAAAAGCTCTGCATCTTTAATAACGTTTTGGATTATATTTTTCATGTTTTAAATTATTCTATAAAATATAAATAATTAAATTAATTTTTATAAATACACTATAAGATTATTCCGTTGACATAATAATCTTGCCACATTTTGAAGCTGCATCAAGGGCAATTTTTATAATTTCATCGAGTTTTGGCTCAATCGCTTTTAACTCAATTCCATTTTTAAACTTCACCAAAATATCTCTATTGTGTGCCTGAAAAACCTGCTCAATTTCACAATTATAGATAGCTTTCTTTATCTTCTCCCATAACAAAATATTAGAATGTGCGATATTTTCAGTTTTTTTTATAATTATACTTGCATCATAATTTAAAATCTTTTGCTGTATATTCTCTGGAAACATATCTTTGATGTCTTCTATATATAGAGATCCATCTCTTGGAGCTTCATAAGAAAACCTTCTAAAATCATAAAAAGATAGTTCATTTGGATAATTTATTTTTACAGGTCCAGAAAATCCACTTAAATTTTTTAATTCATCATTTTCTAAAATATATCCACCACAATAAACCCACAAATACAATGGAAAAATTTCATTTTCAAAATCAAGATTATCTATAACACAAAAATTAAAACTATCGTCTATAGTTTTCCAGCTAAAATACTCCTGAGTCAAAATATAATCAACAACAGCTTTTTCAATTTGATCATTTGAAAAACCAGATAATACAACGTCTTCTATTGGACATTTTGCAAATTCACAATTTGATCCTGTACGACCAACATATGATCCATCTAAACAAACTTTTGATTCCATCGTACAAGATGTTTCAGTAGATTTTTTAAAAAATATTTTCCAAACAAAGAAGATGATTACTATTAATAAAATTATAATAAATATTATAAATGTTCTTTTTTTTGTTTTGCTCATAAAATAAATACTGTTTCAAATTTATTTGCTTACACCAACCATACTTTTATATCTACATACAAATAAATAAAAAGTGTTGGCGGTGGGGCAGAGATTCGAACTCTGGATCCGTTTTGACACGAATACTGCTTTTCGAGAGCAGCGCCTTCAACCAACTCAGCCACCCCACCACGTTTAATCTATGGTATTACAATCATAAAACAAAAAGCGATCGAGTTCAACCCGATTACTTTTTAATATAAAATTTGCTTGTTATTCTAAGTTTCCTATTTCTATTTTTTCTAAATTTTCATTATTAATTCCTAAGGATAATTTTTGAAACAAACTCATTAAATTACTCCAAGTGGCTTCATATCTCTTATAATCAGTAGGACTTACATACCATATTCTTCCCCCATCTTCAACTTGAAGAAGAAGTCTTCCGCTTAATCTTTTTGCTATTTCACTAATTTTGACCTTTGTATCTGGTAATGGAATATTTTCAAGATCTTTATTAGTTATACCAAGAGATAATTTTTGGAAAACCAATAACGCATTTGCAAATTTGATTTCATGTCTTTTATAATCAGTAGGACTTACATACCATATTCTTCCCCCATCTTCAACTTGAAGAAGGAGTCTTCCGCTTAATCTTTTTGATAAATCCATATCTATATTTACTATTTTTTCACCTAACACTTCTTTGATTGGAACTATTTCCTCTACTTCTTCTACTTCTTGAATTGGAACTATTTCCTCTTCTATATCCTCTATTTTTTCTCCCAAAACTTGACCAGATACAGTACCTCCAGATGAGGATGATCCACTTCCTCCACTACTTGGTCTATTTACAACATTTACTGTTCTTGTGGAAGTACTAGTATTACCTTTAGTATCACTTACAACGTATATAACGCTATATGTTCCAACAGTATTTATATCTACAGTATTTGTTAATTCCATATTTTCCGTTAAATCTCCATCTACTAAATCAGTAGCCATAGCCCCAGCATCATAATAACTATCACCCTTATATACTTGTATTGAATTGGAACCAATCAATTCAATAGTTGGTGACGTTGTATCTAAAATAGAAACTTTAAAAGAAGTTGTCGCTTGATTTCCTGCGTCATCAGTTGCAATACAATTTACCATTGTATCTCCTAGAGCAAATATAGAACTTGAATTAGGAGTACATGCTACCTGAACATCAATATCAACAGTGTCAGTTGCTATTGGAGAATAATTCATATTTGCACCTAACGCATTTGTAGCTTCTGTAGTTAAATCATTGACTATTTCAAAGACGGGTTTAATTGTATCTATTAAAAAAGAGCTTATGATCAATTCGTTGGACTCATTTCCAGCAGCATCAGTTACTATTATTCTACAATCATTATACTCACCATCCTGTAATGGAAGTGAATTAAAAACTGTAGAATTTAAGGCTTGTAACTCAATTATATTTTCTCCAGGAAGAACACCTCTTCTTCTTGCCTTGCAATTTCCAAAATATTCTATTAACCCCTTCTCACTACTAAAAAAAGTATAGCTTGGATTATTTTTATTTGTTGGATTTATCACTGGGGTTATTTCTGAAATCTCTGGTGGTGTTGTATCTGTAGTATATGTAATGGCTGTCTGAATATTATCAATCATAGCTGTACCCACATATTGACCAAAATTCTTTACAGAAAGCATGACACCAAAATTATTATTATTTATTTCCTCTGCAGTCCAATCTGTTATACCCCAAGTATCGTTTTGATCTCCATAAACTAAATTTTCATACCCAATATATTGAGATTCAATATCTTCATACTGACCAATTGGCCAATTACCTACACCTTCCTTATCATCATCTCCTACGGGCTGACCATCTTGATCAACCAATGTTATTACATCCTCCCTTATAGAGGAATCTATTGCCATACAACGTATTGTGGCTTGTATATTATTGATTGTTGATCCCATTGGAACTTCAAAACCATAATTTATTCCTCTAATATATTTACTTCTTTCACCAGGATTCAAAGTTACCATCGCATATTCAAGGTTTGAAGTGGCATCATTATAAGGACTATATATGATTTGTCCTTCTTGATTTGACCAAAATGGTCCATCATTATCATCTTCATCAAAATTTACAGAGTTTACATAAGTTCTTGCGTCTTTAGTAATTGTAATAGTTTCATCTGCAAATATCTTGTTTGTAATAAAAAAGATGTTTACAAAAAAAATAGAAACTATTAAAATAATTAAATTTCTTTTTCTAAATAAGTATTTCATAGATTTTAAATTGATTTTTCTAAAAATATATAAAATATTCCCTCACAATTATACCAATAATAGGCAAATTATAAGCAAATAACATTTCAAGAGTTTGTGTTTAATAATTTATTATACCAATTATACACTATTTTGTAAATAAAAAAATATTATAAATTAAATATCACAATACCACATAAAAAATTTTATGTCAATAATTTAACATAAACATTTATTTTAATACAAAATCAAAAGAATTATAAACAGTATCAAAAACACAGCAGAGGCTATGATATCAAAACGCTGTTTCTTTATTTCTACAAATATATTTACAAGCAATAGTATCGTTACTAATATCAAAATAAATTTATAATAATTCATGCTCCAATTAAACAATGTATTGATTGGAGTATTTTTTTGAGATTTTACAAAACTATACTCATCTGATATTGATTTCTCTATCGGAATAATGCTATTCCAGTCAATATCCGTCAAAAGTTGATTTCCAGAGAAATCAATAGCTCTAAGTGTTATTGAAACCACTGGATCAAAAATACTTTCATCGTTTACAAGCAAGTGACCTGACCACTTTGTTTTATTATCATCATCTTGAACTAAATTTATCTTATAATCCCTCAAAGTAAGTTCTGCATTTTTTGTATCATCACTAAGATATATATCTGCCATTATTACAAATTCTTTATTTATATTTTCTTTTATCAAAAGTTTTGTATTCTCACTATCTATTATTACGGGGGCAATATTATCATAAATAATGTCTTCTGTTGTAGATACGTTGTCACTTACATCATTTTTTGAAATAATGGGATCTTTTTCTATATTTACCTCCTTTGCAGATAAAACATCTATTGTTGACGAAATTTGATTTACATCATTTTTCTCTATTATACTTAAATTTTGTCTATTATCAATTACATTTTCTACGTATGGTTTTGCACTTTCAAGCTCCTGTGTAAGCTCTATATCTTTAATTGATTCTATTACTACATCTTTTTCAGTATCTAATTCATTATTTATTTTAACTTTTGGGGAGGCAAAATGTTGAGCTATAAAAGTTGTTTCATAATTATTATAATTTCCCACAGAAATACCAACTCCTGTTTCACTAAAATCTGGATCAATTATATTATTGTAATGACTTGGACTCTGTTTCCATGCACTAATAGCTTCTTCTGCTGTTGAAAATCCCATAGCCAAATTTTCACCACCAAAATGAAAATTATAATTAGATTTTTTTAACCAATCAAGTAATTTTATATTTTCAGGATTTACATGAGCAAAATATCCTTTAACAGCCATATCCTCTGCCTTCCACATTGCAGACTGCATAAGCTTTTCATTTGCCCTAAGGGACATTAATCCTAATTCTGCTCTTATTTCATTTACATAAACAATTACTTTATTACTCTCTTGAGTAACGTAATCTGGACTAAAAAATGCCACAAGAGGCATTGATAGTGCAGTTAAAATAACTATTACTTTTACAATCAAAACACTAAGTCCATAAAAAAATAATCTCTGGGGACGAAGAGCCTTTGGTCTATAATTATTATATTTACTTGGAATAAAATAATCTTTGATAAGAGGATTCATTCCTAATTTTATTTCCGTATAATCATCTATACCATCACCATCTGTATCTTTATTATTTGGATCTGTTTTATAAATATTAATCTCATCAAAATCACTCAAACCATCTTTGTCTGAGTCTAAATTTTTTAAATTTTTATTCATTTTATTCATATATTTATATTACAATATTAATATGAATATGTCAAGTAAAATAAAAAATAGCCCCATTTAAAGCCATTTTCTTCTTGCAAATATATATGTCAGAATAATAGAAAGACCAAAAATTATAATCATTACATACCAAAAAGCCAAAGGTTCATGAGATAATGGTAAATTTATATTCATTCCGTATACACTTGCAACTATTGTTGGTACTGTCATTATAATAGTAAATGATGTCAAAAATTTTATTACTTTGTTTAATCTGTTTGTAAAAATTATCTGATATGAATCTCGCAAACTCTGAATACTTTTTATACTCATTTCACATAGCTCAGCACTCTGCTTTATACTAATTACCACATCTTCAAAAATATCTTGGTCATATTCATAAAGCTGAATATATTTTCCCGTTGCAATATCTTTGAAAACTGCTCGCATAGGAGAAAGTGCTGACAAATACTGATTTAGAATTTCTTCATTTTCAATAAGCTTTATAATATCTGAATTTTCTATCTTTGCAATGTGTTTTTTTTGAGCTAAAACATTATTTTTTGTCTTTTTTATTTGTCTAGTAAAACTTTTTGAAATTCTAAGTAATATATAAAACAAAAGTTTTCCTCTTTGGGTAGTACCAAGCTCAATATTTAAACAATCTTTCGTAATAAGTGATTCAATTATAGAATTTTTAGAAATAGATATTGTAATAAAATATTTCTCTGTCAAAATAATTGTCAAAGTTTGGGTATGCAAAAATTCTTCTTCAAGCCCTTTGCTAAGAGGATTTCTAACAAATATGATAATATTATTGTCTTGACGTTCAATACGAGAAAGTTCGTATGGATCAAGTGAATCTTCCAAATCTATATAATCCAAATTTGTAATTTCAGCAACTTTTTTCAAATCTTCTTCTGTTGCATTTTCAATATTTATCCAAGCCCCATCACGAAGTTCATTTATTTTTCTAAATTCCTTGCCCTTTATTGTTCTAAAATAAATATTAAACATATTTTTCTATAAGTTCCTTGTTTAGTCTTTTAGACTGTGTGAATTAAATATATAAAAGTTATTTTATTACTTTTGTTTCAAAAACTTTTGTCTTGACACTATCAATATAAATCTCTTCATACTTTGAGCCCCACTCTAACTGATAATACTGTTTGTATGTACCTAGTATTTTTGGTGCTTTGATGTTGAAAGTAAACATATAAACATCACCAGGTTTTACAACCTTGTTAACTTTTGATATTGCCATATTAGATATCCAATCACTTCCAAAAAAAGAACTTGCGGAAAAAGGACTTATCTTACTATAAGATCTCAAAACCAAATTATCATCCCAGGATTTAGATCCAACATTTCTTACTTTTATTTTTACTATTTTTTCTTGTCCTGCACTCATCTCCGTTGGAACACTTTCATACAATAATTTTGCAGCATAACTAACAGAAATATTTGTATTTGTTTTTATATCACCGGTAGGAAATTTGTTCATCTTTGAAGCGTTTATTTGCTTCCACAAACTCAGCTCATAGGCATGTTCACCAATATCATTTATTTTACTTGTTATTGTAAAACTACCAATTTCCCCTGGCATAACTCTAGTCTGATTTAATATTGCATAATTCGTCTTAGAAGATGAAATCCACTGAAGCTTTGTATCTGTTTTGTACCATGGCATTAGACCTACATTTTTATATTTTATAATAAATGTATTATTCTCTCCTGCTTCAGCTATGTCTGGCAAACCATCCAAATATTGTGCATCATAACGAAATGTTCTTATTATATTATAATTTATATCACTATCAGCAAACCAGCCCTTGTTTCCAAGTACAAGCATATATGAACCAGACTCCGTCTTATCATAATTTGCATCAATAGGAATTGACACTCTAAGGACTTCTCCTGGTTTTACACTAGCTCTCTGTGAATATACTTTTATATTTTTCTTCATTTCATCATCTACACTATATGTACTCGTTTTTGAAATCATAGGAATAGATGATTTATATTTTGCATCTACCAAATACAAATTTTTTAAATCACTATTTATCCATTCTTTTGTACCAATATTCAAGTATTCTACCCACACCACAGATTTATCACCCTCTTTTATATTCAACTCACTACCGCTAGAGTTTATAAGTTGTACCATATAATCAGTAGATATACTAGCATTACCATCTCTTTTTGTTATATTTGGATCACCAAAATATCTCTGCCATACTCTCCAAAAAGTATAATTTCCTGCAATATGTGGAGTATAAGTATACAAATTTGCTGTTGCTTGATTTTTTGGAATTACTATTTCTCCATTTATTTCATAAGATTTTCCAGCTTTTTTTATAAATTCATAAGTTGATGCTTTATCAGTATAAAATTTCATAGCTCCAGCGGCATTATCAACCTGTTTTCCAAAACCTTTGAATTTTAAAACTTTTGGATCACTCAAACTACAGCCATCACACACTGCATATCCACAGGCCCAATCCAATCTTTTTTGAGTCGGATTTTCCATTTGTATGAGACCTTGTTCTTTTTGAAGCATTACTATGACATACTTTGGATTTACTTTATATTGTTGTGATGCTTCATATATAATTTGTGATGCTGGTTTTACTATCCCTTGATAGTCTTCTACATTATAAGTTGCAAGATAAGAATTTTTGCTTTCCAAAAATTGCTGAACCTGAGATTGACTCATAGAAGTATAATCAAACATCTGAAAATCGGAAATAAGTTCTTCTTTCTTAAAATCTGGATCATATTCCTGAGAAAATATTTTTGAAATTGGAATAATTAAAACAATCAAAAATATAAAGCTCAAAATTATTAAATTTATAAATTTATTTGATTTCATAATAGTAAAAATTATTTATTTTTATATTTTTATTATAACAGATTATCAAAAGACAGACCAACAGACCAATTGTGTATAAAATTAAAATTTATAAGAAAAAAGAACGTTCCTCCAAACGTTCTTTTGTTTATTTATTTGTTTTTTGATTATTATTTTTTTCCGTGACCAATATTGTTGTCTATTGGAATTCCTTGAGCACAAAATGGACAACTCTTCTCTTCCCAAGTTTCAATATCTATCTCACATAGAGATACAAATTGAGGAACACCGAGTGTCTCTGCGGTCACTTTACCATGACTTCTATCTGCTATACAACAGACACAAACCACATTTCCATTTGCTTTTCGAATAGCATCTATTGTCTTTGAGACAGAACTACCGGTGGTAATAATATCTTCTATAACAAAGATTTTTTTACCAATAACTGCTTTTTCATAGCCTCTTTTTAAGGCCATGCTATCACTATCTTTTTCTGTATAAACAGAAAATATTTCTATCCCCGAGTTTTTGGAAAAAGCCATAGCTAATACCTTGGCAAGTATAGCACCGCCCATAGCTGGCCCAGCAATGATATCAAAATTACAAAATCCAAGAGATGAAAATTTGTGAACTATAATATCAATTAGCTTCTTCAGCTCAGTATCTGTCATTATCAAAGCATCTTTATTCACATACCACTCACTATGCCTTCCTGAATTGAGTCTGAAATGACCCTGCAAAATAGCATTAGCCTTTGAAAGTATTTCTTGTACATCATTCATCGTTCTTCTCCTATTCGTGTTGCATATTGTGTTCAGAAAAGTATCTCTGAACTTTTTCAATAGTCATACGGATGCTTTTTTCTGCAGTAATTCCTTTTTCAGGATTACCTTTTGTCAATTGAGCACCCATTACCACAAAATCAGCGCCATTTAGAAGTGCATCGTAGACACCAGTATAGCGCTGTTGTTGTCCGGCATCACCATTGCTTACCATCCACTCGTCACGAATTCCTGGAACGATAAATTTTGGACTTAGAATACTGGCATCGTTCAAAGATTTTTTGACAAAATTTACCTCGAACGGGGAGCAAACAACTCCATCAAATGGTAATGAAATGTACTTATCTTTTTGTTTACACCATCCGATAATATCAAAAAGATCAGTAACAATCTTTACTCCGGGACTGTCATTATAACGAAATTTACATTCCTCCTCACTGATATCAGTAAGAAGCGACACTAAGACTATTTTAGCGTCAGGAAGCATTTTTTTTGCCATACAAATACCATCAACACTACAAGAGGTGCTTATGGTAACAATACCTATCCTGGATCCAAAAAGAACATAGTGAGCCAAGGTATTTTTGATAGTACCGACAGTGTCTGCCAACTTCAAATCCAAAAAAATCTTGACATCTTGCATACCATTTTGGTCAAGAGCGGATATTGTCTTACCGAGTAGACTGCTTCCACCCTCACTATGAAGAGCGTCATTTACCTTGATATAGGCAATGAGGTCTTTTACGCCAGGAATTGAAATAATTTCCTTCATCGTGAATATGAGAGAACTTATCCTTGAAAAGCGGTCAAGCGATAAAATGATAACCTTTTCCATGGTTACCTCCTTTTATATTTTGTTCAAATTAATCACATATTACGAAAAAAAGGTGACATAGTCAACCTTTTTTGAAAATTATATAAATAAAATAATCAAATAACCAATCCCCCACCCTATTCATAGGGTGAGGTAAGGGAATTAATCCCATGAGATATGTAAATTTTAATGTATTGTTATTTTAATACTATATGAATCTAAACGAAAAAAGGTTATATTAATAAGACTATCTCACGGGATTCATCGGACGCAACGAACATAGAAGCTAGTGCCCTTATTGTCGAAGCCGGTACTGCCAACATAGACACTGGCGTTCCAAGCGAAGTTGGGATTGAAAAGAGATGCAGTAGAAGACCAATAGTGGCCACTGACTGTTTCTGGAAAAATAGTTGTATCAATAGCTGGATTTACTTTGCTATAATCTACTATTGATAATAGCTCTCTTATATTTGGTAGTCTCCAATTAGTGTATCCGTCAGTTGTATCATCTTCGCAAATAGCTATTGCCTGAGCAAAAGTATGTGTTGTAGCAGAACCAGTTTCACAATTATCACCACTTAGTCCTTCACTACATTTTTTCCACATTAAACCAGTTGAATTATCTAGTACAGTATTAGTTGTTGTGGTGTAGCTCATTTCTTGACCTACTACATCACTATATGCACCATCTTGACCTGTACCAGCGCAAGAAATTTCATCCCCTGTACTACCACTTGGATCATAACAAAGCGTCTGACCTGTTTTTAGTGGTTGCGATGGACTTGATGTTCCTGTTACTCCAAATATATTTATACCTGATAAAATATTGCTTGATGATAAGTCTGTGTCTCCAAGTACAGTTCCACTTCCATTGTGATACCCTGCTGTAATTGTTTGTGCTGTTGTGCTTGGTGTAATTGTTACTGCACCTCTACTTATTATTGTTCCAGTTACACCCATATAATCTGCAGTTGTAAGCATTTTATTTGCATCAATAGTTGGTATTGCTTCATATATTTCTTTTAGTGTATGAAATGTAGATGTTGGTGTGGCTGATAATGTAAGATCGTGATCTCCCTCATCTGCAGATGTTGTATTATCTATTAGCTTATTATATACATCTCCTAGTGTATAGAATGTTGGTAATATACTTGTACCACTCGGAAATAGATCTCCTGCCTTTGTAATACTAAATGTAATTAGTATTACTAGTACTGCAAATGAAATGTTTTTTAAGATGTTTTTTGTTTTCATAAATTTAGCTTTCAGCTCTTAGCTTGTCCCGCTTTTAGCGGGATAAATTAGCTATCAGCTGAATTAATTATTTATTATTTATTTATTTATTTTAAATTATATATATTCGTTAATTAATCAATTAATCTATCCCGCGAAGCGGGATTCCGCAACAATTATAAATTATATAGAGGCGGGATTATTCAATATCATCTCCTAATACATAATCCCCAAACAATTCATCTGGTAAGTCATGAACTAGTTTATTCCAATTAGTACCATATAATTCTATTGCTTTTTCTTCTGTCTTTA
>JAQUXC010000017.1 GCA_028692545.1 Patescibacteria group bacterium
AATTTGGAACACTCCTTATGAATGGCTAAATTATTACAATTTTAAAAGAATACATTTAACCCTTAACGGACTTACTCCTCATGAAAAGTATTTAGAAAGTGTAACCCTTGACTGTTAACTGTACATGAGTAATTCGACTCATTTCAGGAATTAATCGATTTTTCCAATAAACGCTTAATTTTATTGAATATTTGTTAAAAAATACCTTTTACCACGTCCGACGTTGCCAACGTCGGACGTTGATTAAACAATAATCCCTCCACCAAGACACTCCGTTTTTTTGTACAAAACAGCGGATTGACCTGATGTAATAGCACGTTGCTTGTTCTTGAATACTATTTTATAGCTTTTATCTTCTTTGTAAACGGTGCATGGTTCATCTTTTTGTCTGTAGCGAGTTTTTATGGTGCAATCTAGTGGAAATTTTGGAATATTGGCTATAAAGTGCATATCTTTTACAATGCAATATTCTCTGAACAATTCATCAGACCAAGAACCTTTTGCGACTTTTAGAATATTTTTTTCCATATCTTTTTCTACTACAAAATATGGAATTCCTCCACCAATACCAATTCCTTTACGTTGTCCAATTGTATAATACCAAACTCCCTCATGCTCCCCTATCTTTTCTCCATCAGTTGTAATGATGTCACCAACTCTAGGTTTTATTTGAGTTTTTAAAAGTTCTCTAATATCTACTTCACCAATAAAACATATTCCTTGTGAGTCGGGCTTTGTAGCTGTTGGAAGTTTTGCGCGTTTTGCAATTTGTCTTATCTGAGGTTTGGTGTAACCACCAATTGGAAAGATTGTTTTTAAAAGTTGATGTTGATTTAAAGTATATAAAAAATATGACTGATCTTTGTTTCCGTCTTTTGCTTTTAATAAATGACAAAGATTTTTATCTTTTTTTATTTGGCTGTAGTGACCTGTTGCAATAAAGTCAGCACCAAGCTTCATAGCTTTTTCCAAAAACAGTTTGAATTTTATTTCTTTGTTACACATTATATCTGGATTTGGAGTAATTCCTTTTGCATATCCATCAAAAAGATAATCTACAACTTTTTGTTTGTATTCTTTTTCAAAATTAAGAGTATAAAATGGAATGCCCAAAAAATTTGCAGTGCGAAGTGCATAATCTCTATCCTCTTTCCATGGACATTTGAATTTTCCTAAATCCTGTGACCAGTTTTTCATATAATACCCTACGACATCATATCCTTGCTTTTTTAGTAAATATGCACAAACAGAAGAATCAACTCCGCCACTAAGACCTACTGCTACTTTTATTTTTTTATTTATCATATGAAATAGATTTTAAATTATAAAAGGAAAAAAAGCAAAATATTTGACAAAATTGATGTTTCTTATTAAGGTATATATGGTTTGTTTGAAAATATAGTACTCTCAACCTTTGAATGATAAGGAGGTGTTGGATGAGTAAATTACAAGAAAAAAGGTTTGACATTGTAGGTGCTTCTCCTTGGGGAGTTGACCTTACTATAGTCGATGAGATTGATGGCACAATAGAAAACATTGATCTCAATAATCCAGAAGGAAAGTTTTTTCATGCAACGTTTGTTGAGGCAGAAGCCGGCGGAAGAAAATTTCGTCAATGGATGCTTTTTGAAAACGGTATTCCTGGAAAGGATAAATGTGGTGAAATTAATATAACTTTCCGTAAAAACCTTCAAAACGGAAGATACTGTGTTGAGGTGGAAGATGATGTTGTTTATCTTAGCCCAACAGAGACGAGGCTTATAGCCAGAGCAAAGAGATCTTCTGTTGATAGTCCAGATACAGCAGTAAAGAGACCCGCAATATCAGTTGGTTTTATCTACCTTAATACCAGAAGAATTGGTGGACCTCCAGTTGAAGTTTTTTTTAATGAGAAAAATTGGAGCCCACAACTCTTTGAACAAGGAAAGCTTATAGACGTATTTGAATATGTTCAGCAATCCTATGATGGTCCTGGTAAAACCGCATTCATGATGTCTCTGCAACGCATGGATGATGATATGTATCAGCAGATTAGTATGCAGATTCGAAAACCCCCCTTGGAGGATCCTAGGGATTAACAAAAAAACTATTCAAACAAACCACCAAATGCACTTTTGATGCCGGTGATGGCGTCATATCGGTGTGTAAAAATTGACTCTTGTAAGCGTAATAAGTTTTCAAGAGTCATTTTCTTTTTAAAAAAAGTATTTAATTTATTTTATAGTGAAAATTTCAAGTCCCTTTGATATAGCATTTAAGGCAAGTGCCATTCTATCTTTATTTTCGGCATAGAGAGTAAATAATCTCTCGCCTTTTTTGACTCTGTTTCCAAATTCTTTGTTTAAATATATTCCTGCAAGTTTGTCATTTGGAGCTCCAAGTGTACGACAAACGTCATTTATTGCTTTTTGGTTTACTAAAACTATTTTTCCATTTTTTGAAGCATTTATATAATTTTTTACAGCACCGATTGTAATATCTTCTGAATCAATATTTGGATTTCCACCTTGAGCTTCTATAATTTCTTGCATTTTTTTCCAAGCTTCTCCATTTCTAAGTTGTTTCCATGCAAGTCCTTCACCTTGTCCTTTTTTGGCTTTTTTACATAATTCTAAAACATGCCCAGTCATTTTTATTCCTTCAATTTCCAAATCTCCAGGTCTATTTTCTTTTTGTTGTAATACTCGAAGTACATCACGAGCTTCAAGTGCTGGTCCCATTCCTTTTCCAATTGGATCTGAAACTGGATTTATTACTACATTTATTTTTACTTTAAATCTTTTTGCAAGATATTCAAATTTTTCTTTTATAACTTTTGCATCTTTTATATTTGGTATTTTTGTAGTTTCTCCAACTGGCAAATCTATTACAATATGATTTGAAGAGGATGCTATTTTTTTTGCCATAATTGATACAACAGCTTTATCAAAACTTTCAAGCGACATAGGATAATTTGTTGTGATAATTCTATCATCAGCTGGTGCAATATTTAATCCTCCGCCCCAGACAATACATCCATTTGTATTTTTTACAATATCTTTTATTTTTTTTATATTATGAATTACAGGACACAACACTTCCATTGTATCAGCAGTTCCTGAAACAGAAGTAATGGCACGTGATGAATTTTTTGGAATTTTTATTCCAAGAGATGCTACTATTGGAACAACTATCATAGCAGCTTCGTTTCCTGCAACTCCACCAAAACTATGTTTATCGGCAACCATTCCATCTAATTCCAATTTATCACCATTATCAGCCATAGCTTTTGTCATAAAATACAATTCTTCATCTGCAAATGGTCTCATATATGACGCTGCTACAAAATATGCAATTTGTGTATTTGATAATCTGTTTTCTACGATATCTTTCATTATAGAATTGCAATCTGCCTGGGTAAGTTTTTTTCCAAATATTTTTTTCTTTATAGCATTTACTGATTCAGCACGTCCTACAAAATTTATTTCAACGATTTCTTGATCTTGAAGAGATGGATATTTATCCCAAAAATTACTATATAATCCTAAATTTCCCTGAGTTATTTTTTTAAGTGACGTATTTGCTTCTACAACTGCATGTTTTCCACGCCAAGTTATTTGAATTTTATCACCAGGTCTTATGCCAAAGTGGTATGCCTCTTCCTCATGAAGAAGAGCTATTGGTTCTGCACCTGTTTTGATATCTAATTTTTTTGATTTTAGAAAAAAGGACATAGAAGTTTAAGTTAGAAAGTTAGAAAGTTATAAAGTTGAAAGTTATAACTTATATTTAATTGTACTTTATATAATATGAAAGTCAAAGAATAAATATTTTTTTATATTTCATAATATTTTTCGTATTCAGGTATTATTTTTTCGCAATTTATATTTATTGCCTTTGCTAGATTTTCACTACAATCTTTTTCTCCATGGACTACAAATATTTTTTTGATATTTTTTATATTTTCTATCCATTTTAACATTTGATTGTGATCTCCATGAGCGGAATAAGACCCAATATGAGTAATCTTGCAAAGTACATCAATCACATCATCATTTATTGTTACATTTTTTGCACCATCAATTAATTGTCTGCCAAGTGTTCCTTCTGCTTGATAAGACATTATGAGTAAATTGTTTTTTGGATTTCCCAAATTAAATTTTAAATGATGTGGAATTCTTCCGCCATTACACATTCCACCACCGGCAAGTATGATTTTTGGAGTTTTGTATGTGTTTATTTCTTTTGATTCATCTTTTGTTTTTGTAAATCGAAGATTTGGAAAATCAAAAATATCATCTCCTAAATTTATAAGAGATTTTGCTTCGCTGTCGTATAAATTTTTGTATTTTCTATATATTTTTGTTGCGTTTATAGCAAGTGGACTATCAAAAAATATAGTAACATTTGGAATTAATTTATTTTCTACAAGATTGTTAAGTTCATATAGTATTTCTTGGGATCTTTCAAGTGCAAATATTGGAATTATCAGTGTGCTTTTGTTTTGAATTGTTTCAAGTATTATATCTTTTAATATTTTTTTGCCCTCTTCTTTTGATTCGTGAAATCTTCCACCGTAAGTCGATTCAACAAATAAAATATCAGCCTCATCTATAAAGCTAGGATCTTTTACAATTGGTGCTGGTGGATTTCCTACATCTCCAGAAAATACTAGTTTTTTTGTAATTTCATTTTCTTTGACCCAAACTTCAAATGTAGATGATCCAAGTATATGCCCAGCATCTTGCATTCTAATACAAATGTCAGAATTGATATTTATTTTTTCATCATAATTAAAAGTATGAAAGAGTTTCATTAATTGTTTTACATCTTTTTCTGTATATTTTATGCCTATTTTTTCTTCTTTGTTTATTTTTATAGAATCAAGTAACATAAGTTCTGCTAAATCTTTTGTAGCATTTGTGCAATATATTTTTCCATTGAATTTTTCTGAAAATAATTTTAATAACCTTCCACAATGATCTATATGGGCGTGAGTAAGTAAAACAAAATTTATATTTTTTGCTTCAAATACAAAATTTTCTAAATTTTTGTCTTTTGAATCGTGATTTCCTTGGAAAAAACCACAATCTACTATAAATTTTTGATGATTTAGCTCAACTAGTGTACATGATCCTGTAACTTCTTGAACTGCACCATGAAATGATATTTTCATATTTTTGTTATATCCCTTTTGCAGGAAGGATTATTAATTATGAATATATTTATTATATCATTTTATATTCAATAATAAAAAATAATATTTATTGATCAATAATTAGGTAAAATAAAAAAGGGATTTTTCCCTAATATTTTTGCGTGTCATGATAGATTTATTTTTTTATCAATGACTTTATTTTTTATAAAAACTCGAGGGGAGAGACAGATCACTTTTTCGTATTGCCTTGAAAAAGCAATCTTTTATAGTCCCTCCACACTATGTAATTATTATAACAATTTATATTTTTATGTCAAATAAACTCCATCTCCGGGGTGTTAACACCCCGGAGGTGGATAATAAAATTTATTTTTTATGTTTTTTACTCCAATATTCCACAGCCTTTTTATATTCAGCAAACTTGTTATCTTTATCAGATAATTTTAGATTTTTGTCTATTGCTAATTCTACTGCCTGATAACATGCTTTTGCCCCAGCTTTTGATCCATCAGGGTGTCCATGAAGTCCTCCACCAAAGTTTATTATCAAATCATTTCCCAAAATATCTATAAGTTTTTTTGTAAGTTCTGGATGAAGTCCGCCTGAAGCAATAGCTAATGTTGGTTTTATTTTGCCCCAATTTTCTCGAAGAACTCTATTTATACCAGCATCTTCTTTTAAATCCAAATTTATATCAATTACCTCTTCTTTTGATCCATCCATTTTTCCAACAACAGTTCCTGTGTGCAATTGATCTACTCCGGCAAGTCTTGCAAGTTTTGCTAAAACTTCCATTGTCATTCCATGTTTTGGATATCTAGAAAACATAGAATGTCCAGCACGATGGCCATGAATTATAAGTCCAAGATCCAATTTTCTTAAGACTTGTACATTGTCGAGACCGACTGATACCAAATCTATCATTACACATTTTCCTCCATATTTTTTTACTATTTTTGCGCGGTGGAGCATTGTATCCATAGGAGATGTTATGTTAAATACGTGAAGTTTTTTACATCCTGTTTCTTTTTCTGCTAATTTTTTTAATTTCATTACTTCTCTTACTCTATCTTCAAATTTATTGAAAGTCATACTTGTAAGATTTTCATCATCTTTTACTACATCTATTCCATTTGTCCAAATATCATAAGCAAGCTTTGCATGTTCTTTTGCAGTTAATCCTACTTTTGGTTTTATGATAGATCCAATAAGTGGTCTATTTTTTATTTTCATTATTTCTCTCACACCATTTATTCCAAATTTTGGTCCTTGAAAAGAATTTATATATTTTGTAGAAAGACTTATATCTTCTAATCTCAAATTATCAATAGCCTTCATAGAAAATATATTTCCAGCAAGAGCAGATAAGAGTTGTGGAATACTTCCAAGTTCAAAATCTTCTATTGGATAAGCTATTTTTACAATTTTTGTTTTATTATTAATAAAAAATATTTGAGGAGCTAATTTGTCAAATGTTTTTTGAGTCAATGTTGAAAGTTTTGTCCAAGTTCCAATTGATGACTCTGCTGCA
This sequence comes from Patescibacteria group bacterium, assembly GCA_028692545.1. Classification (NCBI taxonomy): domain Bacteria; species Patescibacteria group bacterium. Next base: position 6,669 of record JAQUXC010000017.1, read on the forward strand.
ATTTCTTCTGCGGATTTTTTGAGTCCAAGTTTTGATTCTATTCTATAAGTTGCAATAATATCATCCTTTTTTGGTTTGTATTTTAGGTTTATAAATGATGTTTTCATATTATTAGCGATTAGCTGTCAGTGTTATTTTAAAAATTAATTAATTATTTTTTATTCATCAACCAAGGGTAATTAGATTGAACAATATTTTTTACTTCCTTTGGTTTTATAATTCCAAATTCACATATTATACCAGTTATAAATTCAGCTGGTACAAAGTCAAATGCAATATTTATTATATCAAATTTATTACCTTTTTTATGCCAAACTTCAGAATCTTCTCTTATTTCTATATTTATAATATTATCAGAGTCCATTTTTAATAAGTTTCCAGCTATATAAAGTGGTGTTTTGTTGTGTTTACATGACAAACTTATTCCATATGAGCCAATTTTATTTACTATTCCTCCATTCCAAGATATAGAATCACAACCTATTATAACTTTGTCCATCATTAATTTTCCGGAATGTTTTGATATAAAAAAATCTGCAGCTGAATCAACTAACATAGTTGTTTTTATTCCTGCTTTTGTAAGATTTTCTGCCATTATCCTTCCTTGAAAAAGTGGTCTTGTTTCAGTATTGAAAACTTCTATATTTTTTGATTTTGAATTAATTAATATCTTTTCTACAGATGAAGAGTGACAGTGTGTGAGTATTCTATTGTTTGTATTTGTTATAGTTATTCCATTTTTTATAAGTTTTTCGTCGTTTGATTTTATAAGTTTTATGAATTCATCACAATATTTGTTTATATTATTTATTGTTTCATTTGTAGTTTTTGGATTTGCTTTTTTTATATTATATATTACATATTTTATAGCATTTTGTGTCATTGGTTCTGTTTTTCGTAAAAGTGCCATTTTTGTTCCCGTTTTTTCAATTTTATTTATGAATGAATTTATATTTAAATTTTTATACTCAATTGCAAGTAGTTTTAATATTTCTATTGTGGCAATAGAAATATTTGTAGCACCTTGAATTTTGATATCTTTTATATCCTTAATTATTTTTTTGATTTTGTCTAAATTTTTTGAATTCATTTTTTTGACTTATTATTAATATTTTTTTTATCTTTCTTTGTGTATTGGATCATAATCATCATCTTCTTCTTCGTTAGTATCATTTTCTGTATATTTTTTTTCCTGTGATTTAAAAGCATCCTCCAAGCTCATTGACTTTGTCTTTTTTAAATCTTTACAATCCTCCTTTTCTTTTTTCTTTTTTGCAAAACAATCATTACAGTAAACAGGTCTTATACCATCTGGTTCAAATGGTACATTTATTTCTTTGTCACATTCATCACATTTCGTATTGAACAACTTAGTATCATTTGAAATATTTGATGATTTTATTTCCTTTGTTATTTCTTTTTTGACATCATTTTTTATTTCTTTTACTATTTCTTCTAATTCACCTACTTCTTCTTTTATAGCATCTTCTTCAGACAAAAATCCACTCCATTTTAATATTTTTTGTTCTACTATTTCTCTTTTTGTGGTGTATCTTTCACGAGATACTTTTATAACTTTTTCCATAATTTCATCACCATCCTTATCCATTTCAATTGGTGGAAGTGTAAGTGCTTGAAATGGGTCAGATGTAACACCATCTATCATTAATTTCGTGTAAATTTTATATTTTGGTAAATTTACAAGATCTTCATGCATAATGTATGGCTCAAATTCTTTTTCCAAAAATTCTGCATCAGATGCACCAATTCTAAAGACTATCATAGTTCCTACATTTCCAAATATAGCAGCACTTACTGTTTCTTCTAACTGTTCTATATATTGATGTGCAACTATAAGATTTAATCTATATTTTCTAGCTTCTGATAATATATTTGCAAAAGATTCTGTTGCAAAGTTTTGAAATTCATCTACATATAAATAAAAATCTTTTCTTTGTTCTTCTGGTGTGTCTACTCTACTCATTATTGCAAGTTGTATTTTTGTAATAATCATAGCACCAAGAAGTGCAGAATTATCCTCACCTATTCTTCCTTTTGATAAATTTAGTAAAAGTATTTTTTGTCCATCTACTATTTGTCTTATATCTATAGAAGATTTTACTTGACCAACTATGTTTCTGGTTAATGGAGTAGATAAAAATCTTCCTACTTTATTTTGAATAGGTGCTATTGCTTCTGCTTGAAATTTTTGAGGATATTTATTGTATTCATCAACCCAAAAGGATTTTACTACTGGGTCTGTGATATTTTTTACAACTTTTTCTCTATAGTCTTTGTCAACAAGTAATCTCATAATTCCTAGTAGTGTAGATCCTGGATATTCAAGCAAAGCTATTATTGCATTGTTTAGTACGTATTCTAGTCTTGGACCCCAAGAGTCAGCCCATATTTTCTTAAATACACCAAGTAATCCAGATGCTATTAAATGCCTACTTTTTGCATCTACATTTTCTAAAACATTAAAAGCTATTGGAAAGTCAAAGTCTGATGGATTTACATATACAACATCATTTATTCTATTTGCTGGGATAAAGTGTAATATTTTTTCTACCAAATCTCCATGTGGGTCAACAAGGGCTACTCCATGTCCATCTCTAATATCTTGTATAACCATATTTTCTATAAGACATGATTTTCCCATACCAGTTTTACCAATAATATAAACATGACGTCTTCTGTCATCTTCTCTTATTCCAAATTTTCTAAATTCTCCTCTATATTCTGTTTTTGCTATAAGTGTTATTTCATTTTCCATATTTTTTTTATTGTACAAATGGTAAATTATCCGGTGGTTTTGGCGTATCTTTCATTTTCTCTTTGTAAATTTGTTCATCCGGTATTGGTAAATTATTTGGTATTTTTTTTAGTTCTTCTTCTTTTTTTATTTCTTTTTTAAATTCTTCCCTTTGATTTTTATCTTTTGCAAATTTTGCTTCAAATTGTTTATTATCCAAATCCAAATCTATTACTTCTTTATTTTTTATTTTTTGTTGAATGATTTGACTTTGTTTATTTTTTTCATCCCTTTCTTTCATTAGCTCGGACTCAAACATATTTTCCATAGGAAGTGATGTAGGTGGTTCAACTGTTTTTGTTTCTGTCTTCTTTAAGAGCGGAGTCTTTACATTTTGATCTGGGAAGTGGTACAAAGTAGCAAGCTCTTCAGATGAAATCAAAAATGATTTTGTATCAAATACACTTCTTTCTACAAATCTTTTTAGAAATTTTCTTACTTTATTTCTAGTTCTTGATTCTACTCTAAAATAATCAGCATTTGTTTTATTTGCTTTTAGAGCATTGTCTCCATTGAATTGTTTTAAGGCGCCTTGCATTCCATAATATCCTGTTCCAGCATTGAATCTATCTTTTGGTGCTACATAACATACTCGTAATTTTGTTTCAAAAATTAATTTACCTATTTTATTTTCTATATTAGAGACAGTAATTCTTTCTCCTGGGGTTAGCATTTTTAGTTCAGATTTTTTATCATCTGATTCTTCAATATCTCCCCAAATTGAATATATTGCTTCACTACCCTTGTCAATTCCTTTTAATATTGTATTTGAAACTTTGTCAGCCCAAGTTTCTACTTGTGCTTTTTGTTTACCCATTATATCAGAAACCTCTGTTTCTCCAGGTTTTTTTACATCATCATTTCCAACAGGTCTTGTAATTATCATGAGGCCTATGAATTCTCCTGATCCAATTTTACTCATTATTTCAAGTGTAGATGCAAGAGGATCTATAAAAGTTTGAGTCATGCTATGCTCAAAGTTGATATATGTTTTTAGTGGATAATAATCTTTTTTTTCTAAATAATAATCCATACCAAAGGCTTTGTATTTGGATTCTTTTTGATTTGCATCAAGTGGAATAAGAGATATATAATCTTCCACTTCCGTTACTTCCGCATCTGGATAATAAGCATAAATACTAGAACGTATTGTATCTTTGAATTTTGAAGGAGTTCTTATTAAAAATTGTATATATCCTTCCAAACTTACTATTTCTAAACTAAACCATAATTGAGTTGCTCCTAGTATATATTTTTCCCAATTTGTTGCACCAGATTTTATACCATGAAGAGAATTAAAGAGTTCTTCCACGGCTCTTACGGTTTGTTCATTATTTTTTGGTATATCTATTGCAAAAAGTGTATATTCTACTTTACTTAAAAATTTTCTCTGTAATTTTTCTAAATAAGCTGTTTTATAATAAATCCAAAAAAAAATTATAATAAATAATAACCACCCACCTTTTATAAATAAAGTATATGGTAAAATAAACGGATTTGTATTTATAAGTTTTACTACTGGATCAAAAGCTATTTGAATTTGCATTTTGTTTTTATTTTATAGATACCTTTTTTCAAAATTAATAGCGTTATTTTCATAACACTATTAATTATATCAGAATACTTTTATTTTGATAAATTATTATTTGTTGTTTTATTTAGAACCTTCATAATAATACTTACCTTCTTTATTTTTCTTTACGTTTTTGTTGTTTATTATAGCTAAATTTATAGTTGTTTTTTTGACAAGTTTTTTCTCGGATACTTTTTTTATAAGTTCATCTTTGGACATTGGACCATTCTCTTTTAGAACTTTTTCTACTACTTCAGTTACTTTTCCTGGTTCATAACCCCATTTTTTTAGAGCATATATTCCGCGACCCACTAAGACATATTTGTCATCTAATATTAATTCATTATGAATAGTAGCAGGATGAGCAATTTTTTTATCAAAATTCATTTTGTTTATTTCATCTGCTATATCTTTGAAATGTAATGGTTTGTTTAAGTTTTTCATTATCAAATATATCTTATCACTCATTCTCTTTGGAATTATAGATTTCCAATCTGAAAGACCTAAATCCCCTAATGGATTTTCTTGAATTTTTTTACTAGGATTTAAATAATTTAATAGTATATTTTCATTTATTTTATCATTTTTAAAATTTATATCTTGTTCGTTTTCATATGTTTGCCATAATTCGTCCCTATGTATTGTTTGATTTCTTTTATTAAATAATTCTACAATTTTATTTATAGCATCATAAAATTCTTCCAAATCATGATTTTTTACTCTATATATAGATAAAAATTCATCATTTTCTTTTTCTGTTAAATATTTATCAGATAATACTTTATCTATTAAGAATTTTATTACATTGTAATCTATTTCATCATTTTGCTTATCTTCTAATATTTTTTTAATAAGTGTATCTTCACCCAAAACTCCAAGATATTCAGATAATGTATCATTTATAATACCATCTAAATATTTAATAGTATCTATTTTATCTGAAATATTTTTAATTTTTTTTATTGCTATATTTTCTATTTGTCTAACTCTTTCTCTTGTGATGTTGTATGTTTTACCAATACTATCAAGAGTTGCTTTTTCATTATCTTTTAGACTATAACGTTTAGAAATAATTTCTTTTTCTCTATCATTTAGATTTTTTAATAAATCTGCGACAATTTGTTTTGGGTCAAATTCAAATTTAGCCTTTTCTTTGTTTGAGGCTATTACTTTTTCTAAAATTGAATTTTCTGATTTATCTATCATATTTTTATATTTTTAAATTATAATAATTTATGTATTTTTTTAAAACTAGTAAAATAGATATAAAACTATATCACTTAAGAATATATCATAAATAGAAAATATTGTCAAGGTTAAAAACCACCCCGGGAGTGTCTCGCTCCTGGGGTGGTTTAATTACTATTTTGTTTATATTTAGGCTTGTTTATATTTTGCTCTATACCAAATCATCAAAAATGGTGAAGCTAGAAATATTGATGAATATGTTCCTATTATTATACCCATCATAAGTGCTAGTACGAAGTATTTTACTGTTTCTCCACCGAATAAAAATACAGAGGTAAGTACTATAAATGTTGTAAATGAAGTATTTATCGATCTAGTTATTGTTTCATTTATACTTAAATTAATAAGATCTTTAAATGTAAGATTTGTCTTTCTATGAAGATTTTCTCTAATCCTATCAAATGTAACAATTGTATCGTTAATTGAATATCCTAATATTGTAAGTAGTGCAGTTATAAAAAATGCATCTATCTGTACATTCATAAAATATCCGAACAAACTAAATATTCCAGTAATTATTATAATGTCGTGTATTAGAGCTATTATTGCAGAAACACCATATTTCCATGATTCTATTGGTTTTGAAACTTTTCTAAACACATAAGCAATATATAAAATTATAGCTATTATAACAAAAATTATAGCTCCTATGGATTTTTGTTTTAACTCTTGACCTATTATTGGTCCAATAGAATCAAATCTTTTTTCTTCTATAACGTTTGTTTTTGCTGTTTGTATTTCTATTTGAGATCCATTGTCTGAATCTAATTGTACGTTATCATTATTATTTGAATTTTCTGTGGAGAATTTATTATTTAATTTATCCAAAATTGTGGAATGAGTACTTTCTGATATATCTGACATTCTTATAATATATTCATCATCTCCCACTGCCTGGATTGTTATGTTGTTTATATTGTTTTCAGAAAATATAGTTTTTATTTCATCTTGAGATGGTCTTTGTATGTTTTTAAATTGTATATCCATCATAGATCCACCAGTGAAGTCAATCCCAAGATTTAAACCAAACATTATAAGAGATATTATACTTATTGCAATAAGCGTACCTGATATCCCAAACCAGATTTTAGTTTTTCCCATTACATTTAAATGATACATATATTTTTATTTATTTAATAATAATTTATTTTGTTTGGTTTATAGATTTTTTATTTATTCCAAAAAGCCAAAGGGATTTATTTATTTTTCCAGATACTGCTATTCTTAGGAAATTTTTTGTAATTACAATTGCACTAAACATAGATACAAATATACCAATAGCAAGGGTGATAGCAAACCCTTTTATCATACTTGAACCAAAATATGTAAGTATAAAACATGTAATAAGTGAAGAAAAGTTTGAATCTCTTATAGAACTCCATGCTCTTTTAAATCCAGTCTCAATTGCAGGTGCTAACTCTTGACCATTTCTTACTTCTTCCTTCATTCTTTCAAAAATTAAAACATTTGCATCAACAGCCATACCAATGGATAATATAAAACCAGCTATACCAGATAATGTGAGTGTTACTGGCCATGCTTCAAATATAGACATGATAATAAGAGCATATATTCCAAGTGCAATTGTTGCAAGTAATCCTGGTAATCTATAATAAATTATCATAAATAGAGTAAGTATTAATATGCCAATAAGTCCAGCATTTAAACTTTTATCTAAAGATTCTTTTCCAAGTGTTGCACCAACAGTTTGTTGACTTATTAATTTTATAGGAACAGGAAGTGCCCCTGCATTTAATCTTTGTGCTAATTGTTTTGCTTCAGGTAATGTAAAATTTCCACTGATTACAGCACTGCCTTGAGATATTTTTTCATTTACTTTTGGAATGCTAATAGGTGAACCATCTAAAAAAATTGCTACTGGCTTGCCAATGTTTCTACCGGTTATTTCTGCGAATAAATCTTTTCCTTCATCATTGAATTCTATTGATACTTCTGCGGCACCTGTTGTCTGATCAAATGATACATTTGCAGTTTTTAATTGTTTTCCAGATAATTGAGTGTTTACCCATTCAGCCTTGCTAGATGTATCTTTTTTAAAAAATAATATATGTTGAGATTTTACTTCCTTATTATCGCCCTCTCCTCTTTCATCTAGTTTTTTTATTATATGCCAACCAAACTGACTTTCTACTAATTGATCATATGTTTGTCCATTTGATAATTTGTCAAATATTACATCTCCATAAGCAGGATCTAGAGAATCTCTTGTTATAAAATCTATAATACCGCCATTATCTTTTGAGCCTGTATCTTCACTATACTCACGTGCTAAATCTTCAAAATTTTCTCCATTTTTAGCTTTGTCTAATATTTCTTCTGCTAATTTTTGTTGGGCACTGTTTTCTTGTTCTATTTTTTGAATCTCTTCTGATGTGTAAGTACTGGATCCTTCTTCTTTGAATTCAAGAAGTGGCGTATCTCCTATTCTTTCTATTGCATCTTTTACATTAAAAACTCCTGCAAGTTCTACTACTATTCTATCTTCTCCACTTACTTGAACAAGTGGTTCTGCTACACCGAATGTATTTACTCTTCTTTCTATAACATCTCTTACACCATCCAATGATGAGGTTTTGTCATTTACATCAACATTTGAGAAATCAGCTTGATAAACAAGATGAGCACCACCTTGTAAATCTAGACCTAAATGTGGCTTGAATTTAGAAAAAAATTGGCTTTGAGGAACCCAATTAGGGACGTTTGGCGTAACAATAAGTATCGAAATTATTGTGATTAAAATGATTGATAAAAATGTTAGCCTTACTTGATTTGTTTTTGGCATAATAAATTTAAATTAATTTAATTATATAATAGTAAAATGATAGATTATTATTGATTAAAAATCAAGGGTTTTGTAATAGCAATTAAAAAAGAACTTATTGTTGGTAAATTCTAATTTTATAAATAGTAATATATATTTTTGTACTTATAGAGATTTATATAGTTTTTCTATTTTGTCAGATACTATTTCCCATGAAAAGTTTTTGATAATGTATTGTTTTGTTTCATCTGCTTTTTTTGTAGCTTCTTCATAGTGAGATATTAAATAATTTATTTTTTTATATAGATCAAGATAATTTTTATCTTCAAAAGAATATACTAGATTTTTGTCTATAAATATTCGATTTCCTTCTATATTACTTGCAATTGTAGGAATTCCATGACCCATTGCTTCTAAAAGTGTAATAGACAATCCTTCTCCTTCTGATGGAATCAAGAAACAAAATGCATTTGTAAATAATTGATTCAAGGTATTTCCAGTTTGATTTCCAGTTAATATAATATTTGGATTATCATTTGCAAGATTTTTTATTTTGTCTGAATATTTTTCGTCATGAAATGTATCCCCTACTATTATTAATTGATAATTATTATTATTTAATTTTTTAAATGCTTCTATAGCATATTGAATTCCTTTGTGAGCTATAAGTCGGGACACAACAAGGAAGTATTTTTTTGGGATTATATTCAACTTTTCAATTTCGTTTGTATTATAATCTTTTTTTATCTCAAAGCCGTTTGGGATAAATTCTCCTTTTTTGTAATCATTTTTTAAATCAGGAGAAACAAATATTGTTTTATGTGGAAAAGTAATTACTGCATATTCTCCAAGTTTTAACATAAATTTTGCAAAAAATCCCCATTTTTTATGAAATCTATCTTTGCAATGAAATGTTCCCACAATTTTTGCTCTAGAAAATATTCTCGGAATGAAACTAAGAAGTGAAGGACCTACAGCATGATAATGAATTATGTCATAATTTTGAAATAGCGCATGAATAGTTGATAAAAAGGTATGAATTATTGCATCAAAATTTTTTGATTTTATAGTTCTAATTGATATTAGTTTTATTCCCTTATATTCTTTTAGATTTTTATCAGTATAATAGCTTCTTGTATAAACATATACATCATGACCTTTTTTTACCATTTGTATAGCCAAATTCTCGACATGAGCCTCAACTCCGCCTTGTGTCATTGGTATTCCTTTTTGTCCAATATAAGCTATACGCATATTAGTTTTTGGTTTATTTGTTAATTAATTCTTGGTATAAATTTATTAAATTTTTATAATATAATTCACTATTAAATTTATCATTTATAATTTTTCCCGATTCAATTCCTAATTTTTCTAATAATTCTTTGTTATTTATAAGTTTATTTAATCCATCTATTGATTCTGTCTCGTTGTTGTATAAAATTCCATTTATATCATTTTTTACTAACTCAGAATTTCCACCGATATTTGACGCAAGAATTGTTTTTGAAAAACTCATAGCTTCAAGTATTGAAAGGGAACAATTTTCATACCAAATACTTGGGATTACTATAAATTGTGCAGATTTTATTAATACTTCTAATTCCTTTTTCTTATTATTATCATAAAATCCCAAAAATTTTATCTTGTCTTCTAAATATAATTTTTCTACTAATTTTTTTAAATTATTTTCTTCTGGCCCAGAACCAGCAATATAGAAATTATAATCTTTTTCTATTTTTGATAATGTTTTAATAAAATTCTCTAATCCTTTTTCTTTTGCAAGTCTTCCAAAATATAAAAAATAATCTTTTATTTCGGATTGTTTTGATTTTAAATTTTCAAAATTATGTAAGACAATTATATTTTTATTTTTGAATCCAAATTCTATTAATTTATTTTTCATAAATTCACTTGGGGCTATAAATACATCTACGAGCTTTTGATATGGAAAAAATATTTTTTGATAATACATTTCAAGAGATGCTAATAGGCTTTTTGATTTTGAATTTTGTATACAATTGTTTGTAAAACAATTCAAATAATTTTTACTTTTACATTTTTCACAAACTTTATTTTTTTGAAAATCAAACAAATTGTAATTTGGACATATCAATTTGTAATCATGAACTGTCATTACAATTGGAATATTATTTTTTTTCAAAACTTTTAGAATTCCAGGACTTAGATGATGGTAGATGTTATGAATGTGAGCTATGTCAATTTGATTTTCTTTTATCAGTTTTTTGAGATTTTTTACTGCCTCATAATTATAAAAGAATTTTATAATATTTTTTGTTTTTTCTAATTTATTTGCATTTATTGACAAATCGTAATATTTTGGGAAATATTTAGAATATTTACTTTCTATGTTTTTTTCATTTTTAGTACTAAAATTTATTACATTATGTTCATTTGACCTAAGTAATTCTGATAATTCCAAATAATGTCGGTCTGCACCGCCTTTGAAATAATGAAATTTGTTTATTTGTAATATATTCATAACTATAAATTTTAGTATAATATTTATAATTTGTCAAGTTTTAGCAACGTCCGACGTTGCAATGTCGGACGTGGTATTGATGTACAGTTAACAGTCAAGGGTTACACTTTCTAAATACTTTTCATGAGGAGTAAGTCCGTTAAGGGTTAAATGTATTCTTTTAAAATTGTAATAATTTAGCCATTCATAAGGAGTGTTCCAAATTC
>JAQUXC010000018.1 GCA_028692545.1 Patescibacteria group bacterium
ATTTGGAACACTCCTTATGAATGGCTAAATTATTACAATTTTAAAAGAATACATTTAACCCTTAACGGACTTACTCCTCATGAAAAGTATTTAGAAAGTGTAACCCTTGACTGTTAACTGTACATAGCTAGTTATAAAATACAAAAAAGTAGATAATAATCTACTTTTTTGTTTATGATGATAGTTTTGAGGTGTGGTATTTACAAAATTACCCAAATTACAAATCCACCAACTATAAGTATTAGAGCTAATATGAGTGTAAATAGTAATTTTTTTGGACTTTTTTCTTTTTGATATGTGCTTTCTATTTGTTCTGGTTCATAGGTTGTAATTTTTGGCTCAATATTTTGTTTATATGGTTTTTCTATTGCTTCATATTGAATATTTATTTCTTCTTGTGATGTATTATTTATTATTTCATCACCAATTGTGTTTGGTAAATCAGAAAATACATCCTCTATTATCGGTTGTTTTTTTTCTTCCAGTGGATTTAATTCATTTTTATTTTCATCCATAGGGATTTGTTATTTATTAGATATATTCATTTTAACAGTTATTTTGTTTAATTCAAATTTAATTTGACAATTTTGATAGTGATTTTGCTATTTGATTCAATTGATCCCAATATGTTGGTACTTTTTCATATGGACATTTTATTTCTATTTTATATACATATTCATCTATTTGCGTATAATAGTCCTTTCTATATATATCATTTATATTTTGTTCTTTTGTTTCAAAAAAATTGGAATTATTAAATATAGTTTTTGTATATTTACTTGTGTTTATTGCGTTTTCTATTTTTTTGTTTTCTCTTGATATAGTCAACATTATATCATTATTAGAAATATTGTTTATTTCGATTTTTTTAGATTCTGATATTACTTTTTTTGTCATATCATCTTTATAGTTGAATTTAATATTCCATGGTTCGTATTGATATTCTATTGTATTATCGTTCTTATTTGAATAGTTTTCAATTTTTTCAGAAACTTTTATTATTAATTCATTTTTGTCGTTTAATGTTTTTGTTTCATTTGTTTTCTGATCCGCTATTTTTTGCATTTCATTTATACTAGATTTTGCATCTGATATCTTTTTATTTATGTTTAGTTGTTCTAATGTTTCAGTTATACTATTTTTTATATTTTCTATTTCTAAATTTGGGGGATTGTTTTTAGATATATTTTTAATAAAAAATTGAAACCATAGTATCAGTATAAATAAAAAAGATACAAATACGAAAATTATCATTTGAACATTTTTTTTCATTTATTGTTTTGTTAGAATAACTAATTTTATTTCATCAGCAGGAAGGTCGTTCTTCGAGATTTTATATTCATCAGTTATTTCTGGATTAAGACCTATTTCTTTTGTAAAATCATCGACAGCCTCTAAATCAATTTTTAGTCCAGGTATTTTATAATGCATTGGTATTACAACTCTGGGCTCTATGTCATTTATTAGTTTAATAGCTTCTTTTGAATTTATTGTATATTTCCCCCCAATTGGTATTAATAAAATATCAACGTCGTTTAAAAATTCTAATTGATCTTGATTTAAATTTTTTTGACCTATATCGCTTAAATGTGCAAGTTTTAGTTTTTCATCTTCTATTTTGTACATAGTTATAATACCTTTTTGTGTTCCATTATCATTGTCATGATAAGCTTCTTTGCCATATATGAAGGTGCCATTTATTTCATATTCTCCAGGGCCATCTATAATTATAGTTTCAGCAGAAAAAAAATCTTTATTATTGTGATCGTCGTGATTGTGTGTTATTAGAGTAACATCAGGTTTTATTTTTGGGGGAATAATGCCTATGGAGGAATTATATGGATCTATTATTAATTCTATATTTTGACATTTTATTTTGAAATAAGATTGTCCATACCATGTTATTTTCATATTGTTTTTTTGTTCCTATTTAGAGCATGTTATTATGATTTGCTAATGATAGGATATTAATTGTTTATATAATTTTTAGATTTTATTTAAATATATTTTTATAAATTATATTTTTTTCTGATGATTTTTCTTTTATAATATTGTTTTTTTCTTCTATTTGATTTAATAGTTCTTCCAGTTTATTTGCGGTTATATTTTTTTCTGATGATTTTTCTATGTCCTGTATTATATCAGATGTCATGATAATATACACATTATTTTTTATAAAAATATATACCCATAAGATGGAACATATAGTTAGTGTAAAAAATAATATATTAATATATTTTTTCATTTTTTTTCCGTGTGTTTTTTCATTTTTTTTCATTTTTTTATTTCCAATAAGTGTATGCATTTATTATACATACAACATTTGTTGAAACATTTTCTATATCCTCAAGTCCTTTTATTTTATTACTTTGATTTTTATTTATATCAATTGAATATATATTTATATAATATTTGAGTTTTTCTAACTCTGTCAAATAATTTAATATATTTTCAAAATTTCCAGATGTAGTTAACTGTATTTGTGTTTTTTTATAATTATTGTTTTTGTCATCTTTTGGTGGAGTAATTTTGATGTTTTGTTCTATATTTTCTTTTGATGCAATATTTTCTAGTGTTGTTATAAATTCTACCTCTTTATCTTTGTATATAAATATATCATTCAAATTTTGTATATTATATTTTACAATTTTTAAGTTTTCGCTAGTGCTTCTTAGATTTTTATCTACATTGTATTGATTTGTTAGATATTCTTTTTGCTCCTTTATATTTTTACTCATTTGTTGAATTTCTTTTAATGACGGTATAAATATCATAAGTATGATTAAAAGAATTACTATTACATAAATTGCAAATAATATTATAATACGAATTTTTATTTTATTTATTTCCTTCATTGTATTTTGAAATTCATTTTTATATTGAAATTTATATTCGTTTTTTCTAATAAATTATCTACTGGCAAATCTATGTTTGAGTAAACTTTTGATTCTTCAAATTTATTTTTTAGTATTAAAAGCGAATTTCTGGTTTTAGCATAGCCTGTTATTATTATTTCACTTTTTGTCCCATCTATTCTAATTTGGGATATTGATATTTCGTTATCTATGTTTAAAATTATATCCTCTAGTATATTTAAATAGTTTGCGTGTTCTTTTTGTATAATGGTTGTGTTTTTTAGAATATCTTCTATTGTTATTATATCGTCGCCAAAATTTTTGCTTTTTTTATTCATAGACATTGAATCTTCTACTGTTTTCAAGTATGATTTTAAAAATAATTTTCCCATAAATATTATACTAGTTATGAGTGTAATTAGTATTAATAAAAAAATAGAAAATTTTGTTATAATTTTTGATGTTTTTTCTATAGATATTAATTTTTTTATTCTATTTGGAAGAATGTTTATTGTGAGCATATATTATTCTAAAAAAATATTTCTTAGAGCTAAGCCTATAGCTGTTGTATATTCAAGATTGGAATTTTGTGTTGTTGATATGTTTTCTGTATTGTTTTGATTTTTATTTTTTATGTTTAATATTTCTGTTTTTAATTTATGTGTTTCTATAAAATGTTTTTGGAATTTTTGTTTATTATAAAAATTTATTGATGAGTCACCTAATATTGTTTGAATTTTAGTATTTTCTTGAATTATTTTGTCTAAATTTTTTATGTTTGCACCTCCACCACTTAAGATGATTTGATCTATTATTCCTCTGTTTTCATAATTTTTAGTATAAAAATCTATTATATTATTTATTTTGAGTATAAGTTCATTTATTGTATTTGATAATATTTTTTTTATAATATTTTTGCATTTATCATCATCTAATCCACATACTATTTTTGCAAGTTCTGCTTGTTTTGGATTGATTTTTAGATTTTTTGCTATTTTTTCAGAAATTTCTTCCCCAGATATTGGAATACTTAGATTGAAAAGTATGGTATTTTTTGAATATATAAATATACTAGATCTTTTTGCCCCTATATCAAGAATTATATAATTTTTTGTATCTATCTTTTTATATTTTGGGTTTTCTTCCATTAGAAGAGCTCTACTTATTGCGGTTGATTCTATTTCCATAGCTACTACTGATAATTTACACTCTTTGAATATTTCTAAATATTGATTTACAAAGTTTTTTGGAGATGCTCCTAATAGTATTAATTTTTTGTCATCTCTTTCCTGTATTAATTGCCAATCATAATATATATCTTCTATTGGTATTGGTATTTGTTTTTTTAGTTCTTCCTCTAACGTTTCCTCGAAATTATTTAAATTTTTATCAATAGATAATAATTTTATAAATGTTTTTTGTTCTGGTAGGCATATTACAAATTCACTAGATGTGATTTTTCCAAATTTTGGTTGAGAAAGAAGTTTTTTTATTGATTTTATAAATTCTTTTTTATTTAATATTTCACCATCTCTTATAATTTCTTTTTCTAATTCAATTTTTCCAAAAGATTGAATCTTTATTTTGTCTCCATTTTTTTTTAATTGTAAAAATTTTAGAGATAAATCAGATATATCTAATCCTATAGGATAATTTGAGCTATTAATAAAAAGCATATCTATATGTTTGGATATTGTTTATATTTATAAATGAATTATAACATTAATTTATTTTTCTTCCCATGATATAAATGTATATTCTCCAGTAGTGGGAAAATAAGGCGGTGGTGCAGACTGTAAATTATTATCAAAAATTATGTTTCTTATTTGATATCCTGAATTATCTGTGTAAGAAAATCCGTATCTTTCTCTTGTGGCCATAGATCCCTTTATTGTTATTATATTTCTGTTTGCTTGTGAGCCACATGCAGAATAATAGTATTCTCTTCCCACTCTTCCATTTTTTGCTATTATTGCTGAATCTATTTCTAAATTGTTTTTACTATAGAAACCAATATTAATATTTCTTTGAGCTATGAGTCCTATGGCATCTCGACCATCATAATTTGTATATAATAAATCTTCATTTATTATGATGTCTGTATTATTGCCACTAAGAGGTTCTTTGAATGCCAAAATTGTTACCCTGGAATTATTTATTTTGCCATCTACCCATACATTATCTTTTGCAAATATAAGTCCATTTGATGGTATTGATACATTGTCCATATAATTTGACTCATGATCTATTCCATATGTTGGAGTAGTACTATATTCTGTGCATCCAATTTGTGTGCACATTCCCCATTTATTCCATCTTACACAATCGTATTCTATACAAAGAGAACACGGGCTTGTTATAGAAGTTACTTTTCTTATTCTCATTGTTTGATTTGGTAAAAATGTTATATGATATCCTTCTACACCAGAACTTTCTAAAACCAAGCCATCATTTCCAGCATCTTCTAATGTTTCATTTATATAACTATCTAATAAATCAAAACTTATAACCGGAACTGGAAAATTTCTCCCCCCCATAAATACACCTGTTCTATTTGGAGTATTTTGTGGAGGATTGTTTCCATCTGGATATGGATCTACTGGAAATACATGAGTATGAACACCAAATTCATTTTCACTTTCGTGATCTGGATCTTTATAATCCAAAACAGCCGAAGTTATTATATTGTGAGCTATTCCATCGAATCTTATTCCTCCATTTGAGTGCACTGGTCCCCATATTTCAGTACCCTCTCCAAATCTTATGTCTGAGTTTGCTAACACAGCAAAAGCTGACCATGATGTGATTCCACATTTTACTTCTATTGTTCTTTTTATGTTTGGGTATTTATCTACCCAGCCTACTGATTTTATAGTTATTATACTATTTGTATCTAGTGATGGTGGTGTTATGTATAGTTCGTAGTGGCCTAATATGTTTCCACTTTGGTCTGAGTATGAATATGGTCCATATGGTCCGTAATTGGGCGCACCTATACAAGTTTCTTTATTACAAAACTCATTTTTATCATGATACAAAACCCATCTATAATAATTTATTCCAGCCTCAGCAACGTAAACTGCCTGTGCATTTGCTACTTTTATTTGGTTAATTTTTTGCTGTAACAATCCTAGTGATAAGGTGCCCGTTACCATAAGCATGAATATTCCTGTCATAACTAGAGATATAAATAATATTGATCCATTTTTTTTGTTTTTGAAAAACATATTATATTTTGTCCTTTAAATTTCTAAACTGCACGTCTGTTTCAATTTCATAATCATCAGGAAGTCTAGTTGGGGTTATATTTATTTTTAATAATATTTTTATTAAGCCAATTTTGTTTATTTCATCAGTTTCATTTCCATTTGAATCATAATAAGAAAAAATCTTTTCATTATTATTATTTACATATTCTGCCAGTATGGATGTTTGTCCAGTTGTATTGTAATCATTTAAATCGCCTGGTTCATAAATTATCATTTTTAATTTATTATCTTCTTTATCTAAATAATACCTAATTTTTTCTGTTTGTCCGTCTCTATCTATATCTGTGTAATATATAAAATTTTGTTCTTGAATTGTACTTATTGGATAGTCACCTTTTTCAGATGAATTTGCACCTCTTAATTCTTTTGTCATTGATTCAAGTGCTTTTCTTGCGTGTTCTATGGCGTCTTCTTTTTCAGAACTTATTGTAATTGATTTAAAACCTTTTGCAATAAAATCATTTATTACAAGTAGAACCAAAAATCCTATAGTTATAGTAAATATTATCTCTATTAGGCTCATTCCTTTTTTTTTATATTTTTTCATTTTAATCTTCTAAATATAGTAATATAGTTTTGTCATCTTCTGGTAAAATTTTTATTTGATTATATGGTTCTGTCATTATTAGTCTATAAGTTGTGGAAGCTGTAATAATTTCTATCGTATAACCAGGATCATCCCATTCTAGATTATCTAGTGTTATTAATCCATTAGAATCTGTGTAAAATTCTTTTTGATATTTTAATATTATTGGATCATCTCCTATCTTTTTTGTTCCAGATATCCTTATAGGAATATTGGAAATGGTATTTGTTTTCCCATATTCTTCAAAAGAGTTCATATATATATCAAGATTTCCATTTCTATCATCAGTCCATACTATATGTATGTTATTTTCATCATCTATATCAAGTGTTGCATTTGTTTGTGGTGATTGTTCTAGATTTATATTTACCCTAAGATCATTAGGATCCCAAAGAGCGTTTCCATTTGTATCAAACTTTTGTGCATATATATCAAGATTTCCATTTCTATCATCAGTCCATACTATATATATATCATCGTTAGAGTCTATATTTATATTTGGAGAATATTGGCTAGCTACTCCAACATCATTATTTATTTTTTTGTCATTTGCCCAAAGAGCGTTTCCATTTGTATCAAACTTTTGTGCATATATATCAAGATTTCCATTTCTATCATCAGTCCATACTATATATATATCATCGTTAGAGTCTATATTTATATTTGGAGAATATTGGCTAGCTACTCCAACATCATTATTTATTTTTTTGTCATTTGCCCAAAGAGCGTTTCCATTTGTATCAAACTTTTGTGCATATATATCAAGATTTCCATTTCTATCATCAGTCCATACTATATATATATCATCGTTAGAGTCTATTGAGATATTTTGATTATATTGATTCGTGCTATCATTTATTGGATTTGTGTTTACTCTTATATTATTAATCCATTCTTTGTTTCCATCTATACTGTATTTCTGTATATATATATCATATCCTGAATTTATATCATCTACCCAGCTAACAACAGTACTTGTGGAATGATTTAATGATTTAATCTTTGTGCTTATTTGATTGCTTGTTTGTATAGATGTTTGTATTACTTTTGGTCCCCATAAAATATTTCCATTATTATCAATTTTTGTTAGATATGCATCTTCATCATTAGATAATTTATTCCATGTTATATAAAAATTACCATCTATGTCCTCTGTAATGCTTGGAGATTTTTGATCTTCATCATTGCTAATCTTTTTATCTCCTGATATCCATTGTTTTTCACCTAGATTATTATATTTTTGCATATAAATACTAGAACTTGCGCTTCTATAATCCTCCCACACTATGTAAGAAAATTCACCAGAATTTTTTATTGCAGAATTTTTTTGAATATTTTGAGTTTCATCTGTATTTACTTGCCAATCGTTTAGAAGAGTTTCATTTAATGTTTTTATTGTTAGTGAACCAAGAAGATCTATAGAAAACCCCTCTTCTGTTTTTTTTGATTCTTGAACACTGAGATTTATTCTTGTTGGATTTGGGTTTTCTGCGCTTCTAGAGTAGGTTCTTTCCTCACTGTATAATTCTTTGTTTACTATTATTTGATAGTTTTCAAAATCTGGTAATGTTGGTATAGATATGATTCCATCTACATTTGTTGTATATGTTGCATCTATATTTGGCACAAGATTTGAATTTGATATATTTACATTTGCATTTTGTATTGGAGAACCGTTAGAGTTTGTAACTATTATTTTCAATAATCCATAGCCGGTTAAATTTTCTTCTGTACTAGGTATTACTTTAGAGAATACAGATATTTTTTTTATATTTGTTTTGTTTTTCCAAGAAACATCTATGGTAACAATTTTATAATCTACAAATATTGAATCATTTTCTTGTTCTAGAGTTCCATCATAAGGGTCATCATAAAATTGTATCATTGTATGAACTGTAAATTCTTTGTCTTTATTTATAATTTCATTTTCTGGTATTATTCCATTTGGCATACCACCTATAGTACCTACATTTGAATATGGCATATTTCTTATCTGTTCCATTTTTTGATTTGCTATGCTTATTGCTTCTACATATGATTTGTTGTCAGATGTTATATTGAGAGAATAGTTTATTAAATCATATATTCCAAACATAAGTAAAAATATGACAGAAAGAGATATCATTATTTCTATAAGGGTAAATGCATTTTTCTTATTTTTTTTTATCATTAATTTATATAGAAGAACTCAAGCTGTACATAGGCATTATTATAGCTATCGCCATACCACCCACGCCAACACCAAGAAGTAATATTAAAAGAGGTTCTATTATAGCTGGTAAATCTGTCATTATTTGATCTATTTCTTCTTCATAGAATTCAGCTAACTCTATTAATATATTATCCAAATCCCCGGTTTCTTCTCCTATTGCTATCATTTGGGTTACTACAGGAGGAAATAGTTTTGGATATTTACTTATCATTTGATTTATTTTTTCTCCCTTTTTTATTTTTTTTGACATTTCATTTAATGCATTTTTATATTGAGAATTTCCAAGTATATTTGCAGTTATCTGAAATGTTTTTACAATCATTATATCTGTTTTTAATAGAGAGCTTATATTTCTAGCAAAACGTGCTAGGTTTATTTTTTTTAT
The DNA here is from genome assembly GCA_028692545.1 of Patescibacteria group bacterium. Taxonomy (NCBI): domain Bacteria; species Patescibacteria group bacterium. Next base: position 9,308 of record JAQUXC010000018.1, read on the forward strand.
AATTGGTCCTATTATAGGAAATCTTATAGTCATAAGATCAAATATTGGTTTTCCAGTTTTTGATTTTACAAATTTTATAAGTCCCACTATAAGTAATATAACTATTATTATAGATAATAGACCATTGTGTATTAAAGTGTCACTCATTTTTATAAGAATTTTTGTAGGCAATGGTAATTCTGCTTCCATTTGAGTAAATGCTGCGGTTATTTTTGGAATAATAACTACCATCATAAAGATTCCCATTCCAATCATTGCAAAAATTATAACCAAGGGATATGTTAAAGCACTTTTTACTTTGCTTATTAATGAGTGTTCTTTCTTTAATTGAATAAATAATTGATTTAGTACTTCTTCTAATTTTCCAGAGATTTCACCCGCCTCAATCATACTTATAAATAATTCATTGAATATTTTTGGATACGCTTTTAAAGATTGAGAGAAGTTTTCTCCATTTTCTATTTTTTTATTCATTTCAAGTAATACTTTTTTGAAATATTTATTTTCTGTTTGTTGTGATAATGTTTTTAGTGCGTCAGATATTGATATTCCAACTCTAAGCATCACGCTTAAATGTTTTATAAAAAATAGCTTTTCTTTTATGGGAACATTAGAAAATTTTGCTAAGTATTCATTTATTTTATTTAGTTGTGATTTATTATTTTTTTGTTTGATATTTTCCATTTTACTCTTTTGTTACTCTTAATATTTCTTCAATGGTTGTTATTCCATTTTTTGCTTTTATAAAACCATCCTCAATCATTGTTAGCATATTTTTGCTAAGTGTATATTCTTTTATTTTTTCTGTAGATAAATTTTGTGAAATAAGATTTGATAATTTACTTTCGTTTTCTAATACTTCATATATACCTATTCTACTTTTGTATCCGGTATTTCTACATTTATTACATCCTTTTCCTCTGTAGAATAATAATTCCTTTAGTCCATTTTTTTTATTTGATATTATTTTTTCTCTCTCTAATGTTTCCAGGATTTTATTTATATCAAAATGCTTTTTTAATTCATTTATCATTTTTTCATCTAAATTATAACTTTGTATACAGTCAGGACATATTCTTCTTACAAGTCTTTGGGCGATTATTAAATTTAAGGTTGATGAAATTAAAAAAGCTGGTACACCCATTTCTGTTAGTCTTGGGATAGTTGATACTGCGTCATTTGTATGAATAGTAGAAAGTACAAGATGTCCAGTCATGGCAGAGTGAATTGCTATTTCAGCAGTTTCTTGGTCTCTTATTTCTCCTACCATTATAATATCGGGATCTTGTCTCAATAACGATCTTAATCCAGAAGCAAATGTAAATCCTATTTTTGAATTTACTTGGGATTGATTTACACACTTCATTCTGTACTCTATAGGATCTTCTATTGTAGATATATTTACTTTTGGAGTATTTAAAATATTTAATATTGTATATAAAGTAGTGGTTTTACCGCTTCCAGTAGGTCCAGTAACTAGAATTATGCCATGTGGTTTCTCTATATTTTTTTTAACGATATCAAATGGTTTATTTTGGAATCCTAATTGTTCCAATGTTAATGTTTGAGATTTTTCATTCAATAGTCTCATTACTATTTTTTCTCCATCAAATGTTGGTATTATAGATACTCTAAAGGATACTTTGTATGTTTCGGACTTTATTTTGAATCTCCCATCTTGCGGAAGTCTATGTTCATCTACCTTTAAATTGGATAGAATTTTTATTCTACTTATAAGTCCTGGTTGTATATTTTTTGGAAGAGTCATTACATTGTGTAATATTCCATCTATTCTATATCTTACAAGTACATCTTTTTCCTCTGGTTCTATGTGTATATCACTAGCACCTTCTATTATAGCGTGCTCTAATAATGTATCTACTATTCTAGTTATTGGTATTTCTTTTGATACATTAATTAAACTTTCTTTGTTTTTGTTTTTTTCCTCATTATTTTCTTCCCCAGATAGATATTTAAATTCAGATTTTAAACTTTTTTTATACAATTTTAAAACTTCTTTTATATCATCTGGTGTTGATATATATATTTCTAATTTTAGTCTTCCAAACTTTTTCTTTAAAAATTCTATTATTTCTAAATCTTGCGGATCTATTGTAGCTATTTTTATTTTTTTATCATCTCCATCAAATGCTATTATATTATGTGAATTTGCTATTTCTTCAGGTATTGTAAATAAGATATCTTTTCTTATGTTTACATTTTTTAGATTTATAAAATTTACTTTGAAATAATTTGCAGCCTGTTCATATAATAATGCATTTGTTATAATTTTTTTTTCTAACAAATAATCTAGTATATTTTTTTGTTCTTCCTCTGCTTCCTTTTCCAATTTCTCAAATTCTTTTATAGTTAAAATTTCAGATTTTTTTAATATGGATTTAATTTGTTTTATTGTGAACATAAATATTATTTAAAAAATACTAAGTTATCTTATATGGTAATTTTATCACAATATAGTTTTTTATAAAATTATATGTAGCGTGTTTTTTTATTTTTTGATAAAATTAAAATATAATAATTAATTTAAATTTATGATCACTAGAATAATAGTTGGTTTGTTACTTTGTTTTTTGGGATTTATGGTTGTTTGGAAGACTGAGTGGATTGTTAGTAATCTTGGAAAAAATGATTGGGCTGAGTCAAAGCTTGGATCATCAGGAGGCACAAGAATAATGTATAAATTTTTTGGTTTATTTGTAATATTTTTTGGTATGCTTTTTATGACTGGACTTAGTTCACAATTTTTAATGGCAACTGTTGGAAAATTATTATTTATACAAAAATAATTTTTTTGTAAATATATTTTAAAAGATTATAAAATTTATTTATTTTTTTCTTTATTTTTTTTAAAAAAATGATATAATATAAATATAAAGTATTTTTAAAATATTTTAATATACAGTTTAAAAAATTAATCATAAATTATCTTTCTATTGAAAGATAATGTGAAAGTAAAAAGCAATGCCAGTTAAAAAAACAAAAAAGAAGGTTGCTCCAAAAAAGAAAGTAGTAAAGAAAGCTGCTCCAAAAAAGAAAGCAGTAAAGAAAGTAGTAAAGAAAGCTGCTCCAAAAAAGAAAGCAGTAAAGAAAGTAGTAAAGAAAGCTGCTCCAAAAAAGAAAGCAGTAAAGAAAACAAAAAAATAGATCTCGAAAGAGTAATTCGAAAAAAATAAAAATCCCTTAGCTTGTCGAAGGGATTTTTATTTTTATAAAAATAATTTTTAAAATAAAGTTTTTTGTTGAAATGTTATAGATTTTTTTTCTTCATCGGTAAAAATTTTTACTTTCCCATAAGTACCATCATAACCAGGTTTTATGCTTATTTCACCACTTCTCATTTTATAGATAGCATCTACTAAATTTTTATCATTTGATATATTTTTTATTTCTTCATAATTTGCATCAAGCAATATATTGAATTCATTTTTTCCTTTTTTTATAAGATTAAAATATGTTTCATTTACTTTTTTAGAATTTTCTCCTACATTTTTTATTTCCGATATTATTTTTTTTAATGGCACTAAACTTTTGTAGGGAATAAATTTATTTTTTATTTTATCAACATCATTCTCATTTCTATCAGCAAGTTGCATTACTCTATTTAATACTCCTATAGTAAGTGGTTTTTTGCATATAGGGCAAATATTTTTATTTTTTTTACTTTGTTGTGGGTCAAAAGAAATTTTGCAATTTCTATGCCCATCGTTATAATATATTCCTTCTTGTGGATAAAATTCTATTGTGTATAAAAATTTTTTTTTATTTTTATTTTTTATAATTTTATATATTTCATCATAGGAAAAATTTTCTATCATAATTGCATTTGCTTCTCTTCCTAAATTTTCCAAACTATGAGCATCTGAATTTGATACAAGCAAAAATTTATCTAGTGATGATACGAGCCAATTCATGTTTGGGCTAGATGATAATCCCGTTTCAAGTGCATAAATATATTTTGTATAATCTTCAAAACATTCTTCTATGGAATCAAATCCTGATTTTGAACCAAGTACTGCAAACCATGGAGTCCAAATATGAGCCGGAATCACCAATGCTTTTTCATCACAGCTAAGTGCGATGTCAACAATATCTTTTGCATCTATTCCAAGTATTGGTCTGCCATCTGATTTTAAATTTTTTCCTTTTGATTCTAATATTTTGATAAATTTATAAACTGAGTTGAGATTTGATAAAAGGATACATAGATGAAGTCTTCTAGTCTTAGCTCCTTTTTTATAAATACATGATATTTCTGTAGATAATATAAAATGTGTTTTAGAGGATTTGTCTTTTAGATGAAATAGTCCATCTCCGTTATCTTCTAATGTTTCTTTTATTTCTTCGAGCCATTTTGGATGAGTAAAATCAGAAGTAGATAAAATATCTATTCCTTTTATTTCTGCCCAATTTGCAAGATTTTTTATTGTTATGTGTTTTGAACATGCTCTAGAGAATCTAGAGTGTATGTGTAAATCTGTGATTACCTTTTGCATAAATATTTGTATTATGTTTTTATTTTAGCATCTTATATTAAATGTTTATAGTCTTTTAATTTTTGTGTATATGTACAGTTAACAGTCAAGGGTTACACTTTCTAAATACTTTTCATGAGGAGTAAGTCCGTTAAGGGTTAAATGTATTCTTTTAAAATTGTAATAATTTAGCCATTCATAAGGAGTGTTCCAAAT
>JAQUXC010000019.1 GCA_028692545.1 Patescibacteria group bacterium
TTGGAACACTCCTTATGAATGGCTAAATTATTACAATTTTAAAAGAATACATTTAACCCTTAACGGACTTACTCCTCATGAAAAGTATTTAGAAAGTGTAACCCTTGACTGTTAACTGTACATACAAATATTGACCAAATTTAATTTATCATGTAAAATATTAATCAATAAAATTATATGGAGGAACACAATGTCAACAGAAAAAAAATGGAATCACTTGTGGGATAAACTAATTGAACATGTCATTCAGGCAGTAAAAAAATATCAAAGGAATGACATGGGATATATTCAACACACTTCCCATATACCCATGATCGTTGAAGAAATCAAGGATATGAAAATATCCTGTTGATTTTTTATAAAAAACCATAATCTTAGCAGGGGTTGACACTCCTGCTTTTATTTTATTTAATAATTTAAAAAGGATGCTTAATATTCTATGATATAATTATATTATGTTAAATCAAATTTTGTCATTTATATTTTTATATAAATATTTTGCGTTATTTCTAATAACTTTTTTTGCTTCTCTTACAAATCTTACACCAGCAAGTCCATCTCTTATTGCTTCTGGTTCTCTTATTGCACAAGAGTATTTAAATTATTATTATGTATTTTTGTTTGGATTTTTAGGAAGTGTACTAGGAGATATTACAGCTTATTTCCTTTCATATTATTACAGTACAGAAGTTTTAAAAAAAATTGGATTTAAAAAATTGTTAAATTCAAAAAGTTTTTCAAAAGCAGAGATATATTTTATAAAGAATTCTGGAAAAACAATATTTTTAAGTAGGTTTTTTCTTACTAGTTTTGGTCCTGTTGTAAATTTAATAGCAGGACTATCAAAAATAAGTTTCAAAAAATTTATAATTTATGATTTACCAGGAGAAGCAATATATGTATTTTTGTTTACAGGAATTGGATATCTATTCGCAAACAATTGGGAATATATATCAAGTCTGTTTTCTTATGCTAGTAATATTTTGATAGTTATAATAATAATTATTGTTTTATATTTTTATAGAAACAAAATCTTTTCACATAAATAATACTTTTCTAAATTATATTTTTCCTGACTTTCTAATGTATTAACTCACTAGCTGTTATATTATTGCAAAAAAATGTATTTATGCTAATTTATATACAAATAAAATTAAAAGCATGGGGGATAAATGAAAACGCTAAAAGACTGGACTGAGCTATGTGAGACAGTAAATTTCTTGTTGGACAATGTAGCTGTACCAATACAGAACAACTTCAAAATTATTGTAAGTGGATTTACAAAAGCCTTACTTCAAAGGTTTGGTACAAAATTACTAAAACCAGAAACTGTGCTAAGTGAAGAAATGGAACACTATTACAATGAACTAGAAAGATTTCTAAATTTAGATGAAGAGGGTCAACGACATTACATGCCAAAAATACTATAATTCTTGCTAATTATTTTTTAATAGGGCCTACGGGCTCTTTTTTTATTGAATATAAATTTAAAATTCAAAATGTGTTATAATGATTGTATATAATATTAAAATAAATAAATATGATTATTGCAAAAGAAGAAGCAAAAAATATTGGTGAACAACTTGATATTGATTGGTCTAAATTTGATGTAGAACAATTCTTAATTGGTATGAATGTAGAATTAGAACATGGAACTCGAGATATGCACACAAATGTGATGGATGATAATTTTTTTACAACTGGAAAAATTGCACTTGCTCATCTAAATGAATTTTCTGATTATTACACTGGACTTGAAAAAATGGAGGAAGAGGCAGAGGAGCATTGGGGTAAATATAAAATATTTAATTTATGCAACAAGCAACACTCTGTTTATTATTAAAAGGAAATCAAATACTCCTCGCAATGAAAAAAAGAAGTTTTGGTGTTGGAAAATGGAATGGCGTTGGTGGAAAACCTGAAGGCAATGAAACAATTACAAGTACTGCTATTAGAGAAGCAAAAGAAGAAATCGGGGTAAATATAAAAGAATCTGACTTAGAAAAGGTTTGTGAATTTAAATTTTTTTTTAAAGATGGAAAAAATAATCAAGAAGTTAGTGTGTTTTTATGTAAATCATGGGAAGGTGATATAATAGAAACAGAAGAAATGATGCCACAATGGTTTCATATAGATAAAATTCCATATGATAATATGTGGTCAGATGATAAATATTGACTCCCAAGAATTTTAAATGGTGAAAAATTAAAGGGAGAATTTTATTTCAATGATGCCGCCGATGGATTTGATAAAATTAATATAAGTCCAACTAAATTTAATTAATAGTTAAAAGTCACAAGTTATAAAGTTTTAAAAATCTTTGTAACTTAGTACTTTGTAACTTTATAACTAAAATATATGAAAATAAAAAAAATAAAACCCTCTATTATAGGGCTAATACAAACATTAGGAGTATTTATGTATTGTTTTTTGATAAGTTTATTCTTTTCACAAATGAAAAATTTTCATATGGATGAAGGTCAAATTTGGCCAAGTTTATTGATGTTATTTTTACTTGTAATATCAGTTGCTATTGTTGGAACTTTAATGTTTGGCTATCCTGCGTATCTTATTATAAACAAAGAAATAAAAAAATCTCTCACAATACTTGGATATACATTCTTGTATTCTATTATAATATTTTGTACTTTTTTAATAATAATTATTAAATAAAATAATAAAAAGATAATATTATTGTTACAGATTAAGATATCACTCGTATCTAATTAATAAGTTAATTATTAAATAATTCCGCAAAGCGGGACAAAAAAATTATGGAAGAAGAAACAAAAAAATGCTATTTTATAGATTACCCAAAGCATATTATAGCTATAATCTTAATTTTGGGTATGATTGCTCTTGGAATTTTATCAATTTTGCGAGATAGAATAGTAAATGTAGAAAGAAATCAATTAACAGTATCTGCAGAAGGTAAAATATTTGCAAAGCCAGATATAGCTCAAATTGGTTTTGGTGTAAAAACTGATACAAAAAAAGAAGTGGCTCAAGTTGTTGAAGATGGAACTGTCAAAATGAACGCTGTTATAGAAAAAATGAAAGCTCTTGGAATAGAAGAAAAAGATATAAAAACAACTCAATATAATTTGAGTCCAATATATAGCTATCCTCAAAATACAGGTGCAAGAGTTTTGTCAGGATATGAATTATATCAAGAAGTTACTGTAAAAATTAGAAATCTAGACACAATTGGTAATGTAATAAAAGAATCTGCAAATCTTGGTGCAAATCAAATCGGAAATGTAAATTTTACAATAGATGATACTGATGCACTAAAAGCAGAAGCAAGAAAGCAAGCTATAGAAAAGGCAAAAGCAAAAGCAAAAGAATTATCAAAACAAACAGGTATAAAACTTGGAAAAATTATAAATGTATATGAGGACAATTATTATGAGCCAATGTACAGAAATGATTTTGCATATTCATCAAAAGAAGCTCTTGGAATGGGTGGAGATGCAATGATGACACCTGCAATTCCAGACATACAAAGTGGCAATATGGAAGTAAGGCTCAATGTAACTTTAATGTATAAAGTAAAATAGACTTGTAATATTTTTTGAAAGTTTTACAATAACCTTTGAATATTGAAAAAACTAGGAGGTTATTGTGCATGTTAATTATGAAAACGAATATTGGGAAGTCCTCAATCCACCTGCCAGAGTTACTGTAATGATAGAGCTGAGAGAATCACGTCCTAATAAAAAAATAGACATCAGAAATTGCTCAACTGATGAAGTGAAAACAGTAAGCTTGGGAGATGTAAAATTTGATGGTGAATAACATCAAAAAAATATAAAGGGGAAACTTTCGGGTTTCCCTTTTTGCTTAAAAGATAATATACTTATATATATTATTAAATAATTCAATTATAAAAATTGGACAAGCAAAAAATATGTTAAATCTAAAAATTATAACAATAGGTAGCGTAAAAGAAAATTATTTTAATGATGCAATACTAGAATATGTAAAAAGATTAAAACCTTATGCAAAAATAAATTTTGTAGAATTGAAAGCAGAAGCATTCAATGATTCAAACAAAGAGCAGGTTAAAAAAATAGAATCAGAAAAAATAGAAAATGCGCTCAAAAAATGTGACAAAAAATCAGTATTTCTTCTTGATGAAAGAGGATCGCTCTTTGATTCAAAGGAATTTGCAAAATTCATAGACAAAAATCAATGTCTTATATTTGTAATAGGTGGATCGCTTGGATTTAGTGAGGAATTACTAAAAAAATACAAAAAAGTATCTTTATCAAATCTCACTTTTTTACATGAAATGGTAAGAGTAATACTATTAGAGCAAATTTATAGATCTATTACGATAATTCACAAAAAAAATTATCACCATTAATAAAATCATAAATAATATGAATAATTTCAAACAAACTGCTATTGCGGCTGCACAAAAATCTGGAAAAATATTAATAGAAAAATACAAAAAATTTGAAAGAGCTGATATAAAAATGAAATCAGCTCACGAGATAGTAACTGCAAATGATATTTTGTCAGAAAAAATAATTATTTCTGAAATAAAAAAGAATTTCAAAGATCATGCAATATTTTCAGAAGAAGCTGGAAAAAATAATTTCAAATCAGACTATTTATGGATTATAGATCCAATTGATGGAACTACAAACTTTTCTATGCATAATCCACTTTGGTCAATATCAATAGCTCTTGCATATAAAGAAGAAGTAATATTGGGTATTGTATATGCACCAATACTGGGTGATTTGTTTTATGCTGAAAAAGGAAAGGGAGCTTATTTAAACAACAAAAAAATAAAGGTTTCAAATATAAATTCAGGTAAAGTTATTAATACATTCTGTCACGGAAACAAAGAAAATGATATAAAAAGAGCAATAAAGTATTTTACAAGACAAAAACTTGCAAATTTTGATTGTCGTCAACTCGGAAGTGCTGCAATAGAAACTTCTTATGTGGCCTGTGGAAGAATAGAATCCATTGTAATTCCTGGTGTAAATGCATATGATGTTGCTAGTGGTGTCATTATAGTAAGAGAGGCTGGAGGATGTGTCACAGATTTCAAAGCTAAAGAATGGAATTTAAAAAGTCGGGATATAATAGCTAGTAATGGAAAAGTGCATAATGATATATTAAAAAAAGTAAAAAACTTATAATATGCAAAAAATTGAAAGTTTAGAAAATAGTAAAATAAAATTTTTAAAAAAATTAAATCAAAAAAAATATAGAGAACAATTTTCTAAATTTTCTGTTGAAAATTTTATTATTATAATAGATGCACAAAAATCTGGATTTGATTTTGAAGAATTATTTGTAACAGAAAGTTTTATCAAAAAAAATAAGCTAAAATTTGATTTATTAATAAATAATTCAAAAAATAATTATGAAATATTTATAATAGATGAAAAAATAAATAAGTCTTTTTCAAATCTAGAAACTCCATCTGGAATAACTGCTATTTACAAAAGAATTGAATCAAAAATTGATTTTAGTAAAAAAATAGTTTATCTAAATAATATTAGTAACCCTGGAAATATGGGTACAATACTTCGTTCAGCACTTGCATTTGGTATAAAAAATATAATATTAGATGAAAACTGTGTAGATTTATATAATTTTAAAACAATAAATTCTGCAAAAGATTCTATTTTTAAATTAAATATAGAATTTGATGAAAACCTAAAATTACTCAAAAAAATAAAAAAACAAATGAAAATATTTTCTACGAGATTAGAAAAATCAAGTGATTTGAAAATTTTAAAAAAAGAAAGTATATTTTGTATAGTATTTGGTAATGAATCAAATGGTATAAGTGAGAAAATTATAAATTTATCAGATGATTTTATAAAAATAAATATGACTAATAACATTGAATCATTAAATGTAGCAAGCTCATGTGCTATAATATTTCATTATATTTATAATAATAGTCTTTGACTTTTCTTATAAAAGATATAATATAAATCAAAATAAAAATAAAATCCATGGAGGATTGTAATGAAAACACTTTTTTGTTGTTTATTGGCCTTGTTTACTGTATTCGCATTTTGTACTGATTTGCGGATAGAAGTGCAAGGGGATAGTACAATGCATTATCAATATCAAATTGATAATGTAAATACAATTTTTGATTTGATTGATTCTTGTAATATTCCATATTCACTGGAATACTATCAGGAATTTCAAACCGACTATTTGAGAAGTTTTGCAGGTAATACTGCTTCAGGACTCAATGGATGGCAATATTTCAAAAACTGGAGCATCGGAACAACTAGTATTTTAGAAACAGCCGTTTCCGATAATGATAATGTGTTGATTGTATACGGAACAGATTTCAATCACTTACAGGGTATAAGGCCAGTCAGGATTTCAACTAACGTAACTTGCATTAATCAAGGCGAAAATTTTTTGATATATGCATCATATATTAGTCCTACGGGGGAATTGCTTTTGTCTGAAACAGTAACTATTCGTTTATTGATGTATGGAGATCAGTACGAATATTTCAATGTCCAATCACAAAATGGACAAATATCTTTTCAGATTAACAGCTCTGGTATATATGAATTATTTATTGACCACATACTTGGAAATAATCAATACATCAGAAGTAATACCTTATTTGTAGTTGTACAAGAATCTTCTGATATTGAAGATAATGTACAAATTCCTGTTTTGCAAGTCCAAAATTATCCTAATCCGTTTAATGAATCAACCACAATTCGCTATTCCTTGAAGTCTGACGAAATTGTTCATATCGGTATATACAATATAAAAGGACAACTCGTTAGAACACTTGTTGACACTTCTCAAAAATCTGGGGAATACAAAATCTCCTGGAATAGTAAAAACAACAATGATGAGGATGTTACTGCTGGAATTTATTTTTATAAAATATCTTGCGGTAAATATTCCTCTACTAAAAAAATGATTTTGATGAAATAACCCAACTCACTCCTCAGCTACAGGGCCCGTTTTTAATAGGGCTCTGTTTTTTTTATTTAGACCACCCCGGGGGTGTTTTTATTTTGACAATTATTTTGTAAATGATAAAATAGAATTACTTTGAAAACGTAGTCAGTGAAGAGAGGTGCAAGTCCTCCGCAGTCCTAGCTACTGTAATGTCTATTTGATTTCAAATAGAATAAGCCAGACCCTGAAAAATAAATATCTTTTCCTAAGGAGAAAAAGTTAATTTTTATTTATATTAAGAATTTACTCTCCATTTGGGAGAGTTTTTTTGATTATAAACTAATTCATCCCACTAAGCGGGATAAAAAAATAAATGAATAAAATAAGCATTAAAAAAAATTTACTATCAGTTCTTATAATTTTTATGCTTGTGTTTTCTAATTATAGCTTTGCAGATAATTCAAATACTATTACATTTTTACAAAATCAAACACAAAATACATGGATAACTCAGGCACTTGTTTCTGCAAACGCAGGTAATATTAATATAAGTTACATAGACTTATCAGATACAAGTTTACTCGGATCTTCAAAAAATTTACTCGCACTTTCATCTGTAGAAAGTACTGACAATAATACTCTAAATACACTTGCAAACAATATTCTCTCTACTATGAACAATGGACAATTGGGTGAAAGTTCATGGCTCAATGACGATTTTTGGGGAGTACTTGCACTATCATCTGTAAGTAAAATAGAAAATGGGGATTTAATAAAAAGCTTTATATTAAATAATCAAAATGATGATGGTGGTTGGTCATGGGCTGTTTCTGGATATTCTGATACAAATGACACTGCTGCTGCAATTATGGCACTTTTAGAGCTTGGTGTTTCAAATAATAATTCTGTTATAACAAATGCATTAAATTATTTAGAAAATGCTCAAAATGATGATGGAGGATTTGGTTATGATACAAATAGTAACTCAGATAGCAATTCTACTTCTTGGGTTATTTCAACCCTTAATAAATTAAATATAGACTCAAATACTTGGAATAAAGATAATAACACTCCACTTACATTTTTGGAATCTTTGAGACAAAATGATGGATCTTATTTATGGGCAAGTGGAAGTACAAGTGGAATAAATCTTTCAACAGCATACGCACTTATTGCAATTTCTGGTGCATCTTATCCTGTAAAACGTATAAATATAGATGATAATGGTGGGACAAATCAAAAACTTGTGAATTTAAGAATAGAATCACCAGATAATACAATATGCCTTGCAAAAAATATTCAAGCAAATAATGTTTTAGAGTTACTGCAAATTGCTTCAAATATATGCGACTACGATTTTATTATCGAAGATACTGCTTATGGATCATATGTATCAAGTATTGATAATTTAGATGCCTCTGGTATGAATGGTTGGCAATATTTTGTAAATTGGGCTCCTGCAATGGTATCTGCCCAAGATTATATTTTAAATGATGGAGATGAAGTTTTGTGGGCATATGGATCAGCTCTTGGAATAAAGCCAACCCAAATAGAAGTAAATTCCACAGATCTAAATATTGGAGATAATTTAAAAATAATAGCAAGTTATTTTGAAGATGGCACAAGACAAAACCTACCATGGCAAGATGTGTATGTAGGAGATACTTTGCATCAGACAAATCAAGATGGAGAAATAAATATAAACATACTAGATAACAGCCCATTAACTGTATATGTAAAATATACAGACACATATATCAGAAGCAATAAGTTATATATAAATTCTTCTGGTGCAGACAGTGTAAGTCACTCCGTAAATTTAAGTGCAAATGTATTAGGTAATGGTGGCGGTAGTGAATACAATGATGAGATAGCATTCTCTATAGATAAATCAAATATAGATTTTGAAAATTTAGCCCCAAACCAATCAAAAGAAGAAACTCTCACAATTACAAATATAGGGAATGTAGGAATACATGTGGAATCAAATATACTAGGAGATGATTTATTTAACAATACCAGAATTAATAACACACTATGGGAAGATTTTAATATTAATTTAGATAGAAGTAGAGCAAATGAATTAAATATAAGACTTACAGTTCCTGGAAATTATGAAGGTACTGGCACAAAAAATGCAGAATTAATATTTTGGGCAGTAGCAAAATAATATGAAAACTTCAAAATGTATATTTTTAATCTTAATATTTTTGATTCCTTTTTCTGTAAAAGGAATTGGTATTTCTGTTTCTCCTACAAAATTAGATATAAAATATTCAAAAGATACAAAAAATTATTTAAAAATAAAAAATATATCAAAAGAAGTAGTTCAAATATCAATTTATTCAGATGAATTTCAAAATAATATAAAAATTTATCCAGAAGAAGTACAACTATTGCCAGAACAAATTACAAGAATAGAAATAAACACAAATTTTGACAAAGAAAAAAACAATCAAATATTAAAAACAAATATTTCAGTTGTCACAAAAGCATTAGATAAAAAAAATTTTAATGCATCTTCAGGGATAAAAATACCAATAAGTATAATCCTTAAAAAACAAAATATTTATTCAACGTTATTTTTGTTTTCTATATTTGTAATTTTTATTATTGCTGTAATATTTTTATTTATTTCTAAATATATAAGCAGAAAAGATACATTTTTTCATAAATTCAAAAAATTTTTTAAAAGAAAAAGTAAAAAACAAAAAATAAACTTTTTTAATCTTCTAAAATAAAATCAAATCTATTTCTTCCCCCCCCTCATATTTTATGATATAATAATATTATGAAAATTAACTTAAATATCTTTATGAAAAAACTAAACAAATATTTAATATTATCATTTTTTGTATCCTTGTTATTATAGGGGGAACAAAAACATCTTTTGCAACAGAACCATCTTGGCAATATCTGGGTCATCCTGCATTTTCAGCAGGACAAACAAATTATACTTCTCTTGTATTTCCAAGTGCTAGCACAACCCCATATGTTGCATATAGAGATGGTGGAAATAGTGATAAAGCAACTGTAATGAAATATAATGGATCAGAATGGGAAAATGTTGGTAGTGCTGGTTTCTCTGCAGGAACAGTAATTACTCCTACTCTTGCCATTGATTCATCAGGAACACCATATGTTGCATATAGAGATGTTGAAAATAGTAGTAAAGCAACTGTAATGAAATACAATGGTTCTTCTTGGGAAAATGTTGGTAGTGCTGGTTTCTCTGCAGGAACAGTAATAGATACTTCTCTTGCCATTGATTCATCAGGAACACCATATGTTGCATATGGAGATGGTGGAAATAGTGATAAAGCAACTGTAATGAAATATAATGGATCAGAATGGGAAAATGTTGGAAGCGCTGGTTTCTCTGCAGGAACAGCAAATTATACTTCTCTTGTATTTCCAAGTGCTAGCACAACCCCATATGTTGCATATAGCGATGGTGGAAATAGTAATAAAGCAACTGTAATGAAATACAATGGTTCTTCTTGGGAAAATGTTGGAAGCGCTGGTTTCTCTGCAGGAACAGCAAATTATACTTCTCTTGCCATTGATTCATCAGGAACACCATATGTTGCATATGGAGATGGTGGAAATAGTGATAAAGCAACTGTAATGAAATACACATCGGAAACACTATGGGAACCCACTTCTTACGAAGTAGACAGTATTCAAGATTTATATAACATAAAAAATGATTCATTTGGGATCTACTCCCTAACAAAAGATTTAGATTTTAATGATATAGATAATTATGATCAAAGCGTACCAGATGGATATTCATCGGTTGATGAATTTAAAACAGCAATGACAACAGGAACTGGTTGGATTCCAATATGTGAAACAGGTGACCATTGTTCTGTACAATTAAATGGTAATTTACATAAAATTTTAAATCTTTACATTAATACCGGTGAATCTTATAGTCTTGGTTTATTTGGTAGAAGTAACGGAAGATCAAATTTTACAAATATTGGCTTAGAAAATATCAACATAACATCAACTTACGATGATTATGCTTGGGGTATTGGTGGATTAGCAGGGGCAAATTATCTTGGTACTATTACAAATTCATATACAACGGGAGTAAT
>JAQUXC010000020.1 GCA_028692545.1 Patescibacteria group bacterium
AGGATAAATCTCTTTTAATTTTTTCATAAAATCAATAGTATTTTTTGCATCTGTTTTCCAATTTGTAGGACAAAATGATAATACCTCAACAAATGAAAATCCTTTTTCCTGCATTTGCCAGTCAATTGCTTTTTTTATAAATCCTTTTAATTGTATTGGATTATCAACACATCCACGAGCAATATAAGCAGGAGTTTCACTCGCGTGTAATAGTAAGTCGGGTCCATCAATATGATTTTTGTCAGCCCCACCTAGCGATGTAGTGGTAATCTGACCTTCAACTGTTGTAGGAGCTTTTTGACCACCTGTCATGCCATAATTTGCATTGTTTACTATTATTACCGTGATATTTTCATTTCTTATTCTAGCACTAATCAAATGTTGTATTCCTATTGCATAAGCTCCCCCATCTCCCAAATAAGCAATTATTATAGAATTTTTTTTGGATTTTTTTGCCCCAGTCATTACAGGAATTGTTCTTCCATGATGAGTTTGCATTGTATCAACATTGAAGAAATCCCAAGCAAGTAGAGAGCATCCAATATCTATTCCAAAAAGTGTTTTGTTTTGGATATTTGTTTCATCAATAATTTGTCCCAACATTTTTAATATTATTGGATGACCACACCCAGGACAAAAATTATGTGGTTTGCTAGATTTTTTCCAGCACACTGGCCAAGCTAAGTTATTTTTGTTGTTTTCCATATTTTTTTATACTAATGTGCGATGCTAATGTACTAATACATACTAATAATACTAATATTCGTATAATTCGAATGAATTTGTATATTGGAATCGCATTTATTTTTTATTTTTAATTAAATTTATAATCTCATCCGGTGTTATTCCAAGTGCTGGTCTATTGTATGTCTTTATAGGAATATTGAATCCATATAAATTTTCTTTTACAATTTTTAACAATTGGTTTTGTGCTGACTCTGTAACTATTATTTGTTTTATTCCTTTCAATTCTTTTTTCAAAGTATCAGTCGGAAATGGATTTATGGTTATTGGTCTAAATAATTTTACAGATTTTTTCTTTGTATCATAAATTGCCTGTTTTACTGATGAGGCAACTATTCCATGTGCGATTATAAGGGTATCTTTTTTTGACTTTGTATTATATGAGAAAGATTCGTGTTCTGCTACTTCTTTTTTTATAATTTCCCATTTTTTTATTAATTCCTGATTTAAATCAAAACATTGTTCTTCGGTAGAAAAAGTATTTCTCATATTTATATAATTTGATTCTTTTTTGTTGTCTCTTTTTTCTGATTTTAACATCATTGGCTTGCTTGGAACTAAATTTTTTGGTTTGTATAATTCTACATTTGTTTTGGTCTTCAGAGTATATCCGTCTGCTAGCAAAAATGTAGGAATCATATAACGCCAAGCAGTATTGAAACATTTTATAGTGTAATCATATAATTCTTGAATATTTTCTGGAGAATAAACAACTCTATATCCCTCACCATTTCCACCAAATGCAGTGAGTGTTACTTCTTGTTGGGAATAAATAACAGAACCAGTTGATGGTCCTCCACGCTGACCTATAATAGTTACAATTGGAATGCTCATTGCTTCAGCCATTGCTAGAGCGTCTTGAACTAATATATTTCCTGGGCCACCTGTAGCAGTAAATGCTTTTTTACCCATCAAAACTGCCCCTACTGTAGCAAATCCCGCAGACATTTCATCTTCTGTTTGTAGAAAGATCAAATTTTTGGGGTCTTTTTCATAAAATTTATCCCACTCTGACATAACTTCTGTAGCCGGAGTAATTGGATATCCAAAGAATGCTTGTGCACCAGCAGCTAGCGCGGCACGTACAACAACTTCATTTCCTGTTAGTAATTCTTTCATATTATTTTAGCTAAATTATTAAATTAATTATTATCTTCTTCAAAAATATAGTCATCATCTGTATCTTCTATATCTACTATTATTGATTTTTTTTGTGTTTCATTTTCTACTATTATTTTTATGTTTTCATTTTCATTTTTCAAATCTTTTTCATCTTGCTCTGTTGTTATATTTATATTTTTAATATTTTCTTTTTTTGTAGATAATTTTGTATTTTTATTTTTTACAAAAGTTGGCTTTATTGTTTTTGACTCTTCTGTTCCGTATAAGATTTCATCTTTTTCTGTAATTTGATTTTGCTTGCTAATTATTTGTATTCTTTTACTTGCATATTCTTTTTCGATTTTTTTTAGTTTTCTAGATAACCTAAATAGTATTACAAGTATTGAGCTTAGTAATAATATTAATATCCAAAATTGGTATCTTCTATAATTTAAAAAATTATTTATAGGAAATCCATTATTTTGATCTGTTTCTTGGTCTAATTCTGAAAGAACATTTTTTAATTCTCCGACATTTCCTTGTTCTTTGAAATTATATTCTTGATATTCTATATTGAGTTCTGTATCATCATAATTTACTTCATGATATGCAGCAAAACATGTATTTGATAGTACAAGTGTAAAGTATGTAATAAACATTATAGAATATATTTTTTTCATTTTTATTTTTTTGCCTTTTTATTTTTTTATTATAGAATTCAATATTGCCAATTCTTCATTTGCCTTAATTACAATTTCTTTTATATTTCCTTGCTTATTGGTGGCTAAGTTTTTTATATACAAATTTTTGAAAATTAATTTTCTTATATCAGCATTTCTCTCTCCTATTCCACCGCTAAAAACTATCGCATCTATATTTGGCATAAGTGTTATGTATGATGATATATATCTTTGAATTTTGTATATAAACATGTTTAGTGCTAATTTTGCTAGTTTTTTATTGTTATCACTTTTTATAATATGAGTTTTGTAGTTTTTGATTTTATATCCATTTAGTATCATTACATCCCGAAGATCATCTAAATTAGAAATACCCTTTATTCCTGACTCAAAATTTATCATTTTATCAATTCTCTCTATATTTACATTGTGTTTTTTGTTCAAGAAATTGATAATGGATGAGTCTATATCCCCAGATCTTGTGAGCATCATAAGTCCTGAATTTGGTGTAAAACCCATAGATATTTCTATTGCTTTACCATTTTTTATAGCTGAAATACTAGATCCACCACCTAAATGGCAAGTTATTAAATTGCATTTGTTTTTATTTTTTTTCAAAATTTTTGCACTATCTTCCAACATTTTCTGATGTGAAAATCCATGAAATCCAAATTTTCTGATATTATATTTTTTGCTGAAAGATAAGTTTATTGGATATGTATATACTTTTTCTTCTAATGTAGAAAAAAACATAGTATCAAATACACCATATTGTTTTGTGTTTTTCCAAATAGATAATGATTCTTGTGCTGTGCTTAGGTTTATTGGATTGTGAAGCGGAGCCAGGTCATTGTATTTTTCAATTTTTTCTATAGTAGACTTGTTTAATATTACTGGTTTTGTAAATTCACTTCCACCATGAACTATTCTATGAACAATAAAATCAAACTTTATATTCTGAAATTTATTTTTTATAATATTTAATGCTTCTTTGTGATCTGAAATTTTGTAATGATCTATTTTTCCATCTAAGTCTATTATAGACTTTTGTGATCCAATTTTTTCTATTATTCCATTTGCAAATTCATTTTTGTCATTATCAAAAATTTTGAATTTTAGAGATGTACTTCCACTATTTAGTATTAATATTTTGCTTTTTTCTTTTGTCATAATATTATATTGCCTTTTGTGTTTTGTTTTATGTTAGCTGCATTTGCTTCATCCAAATCAAGATGAATTTTTTTTACAAATCCTTCTCCGATTCTTACAACTATTTCATCAAATATTAAAGCTCTATCTCCAGTTAGTTCTAATTTTATTTTTTGTCCATCTTTCAAATTCATTTCTTCTGCCTCATCAGGAGAAATATGTAAATGTCTTTTTGCTATTATAAGCCCACTTTCCAAATCCACTTCGTTTATTGGTCCTACTATTTTTATACCTGGAGTATTGTCTAAATCTCCAGACAATTTTATTGGGGTGTCTATTCCTAATATATATGTATCAGATTTGAGAATTTCTACTTGAGTTTTATCTCTGTATGGTCCAAGAATTCTAACATTTTCAATTTTTCCTTTTGGTCCCATTATCATTACAGTTTCATTTGATGCAAAATCATCTGACTGAGATAATTTATTTTTCATTGTGAGTTCATATTCTGGGCCATATAATTTTTCAAACAAATCTTTTGTTATATGTATGTGTCTATTTGAATATTCTATTTCTACTTCTAATTTATCCGCCATATATTTATTTATTGGATTATTTTTTAAATTTTAACAATTTTTCTATTTCATTTCTTTTCATAAGTCCACGTTGTGCACCTATTTTTGATACGACATTTCCACTTTGCTGTATTGCAAGTTTTAGACTTTTTTCTAAATCATTTTTGTATAATATCATACCTGATACAAAACTTGATCCATATGCGTCCCCTGCTCCTGTCGTATTCATACATTTTTGTATAGTAGCTTTTTTGTAATATAACTTTTTGCCATCAAATATATATGCACCATTTATGCCATCTGTTATAGACACTATTTCTGCACCCCATGAATGTATTATTCTTATAATATTTTCTATATTATTAGTTTTTATTCCAGAAGATGATACTAATTCTATTGCTTCATCTTTGTTTATATTGAAAAAGTTTATATTTTTTAAATATTTTTTGAAAAATTTGTTTCCATATTTAATTTGTTTCTCTCCCGGATTCCATGCAATTTTTATATTTTTTGCAGTAGCTTTTTTGAATATATTATCTATGTTTTGTTTTATAATATTTTCTTTGCCACTAAGAGATGCTATATAAAACCATTTTGCATTTATTTTTGCTAATTTTTCTTTTGATATAATTAGTTCATTATTTGAGCCACGATGACCAAATATAGTGTGTTCATTATCATGTTTGTAATTTATTATAAAAGAAAAACCAGAATAATATTTTTTATCTTGAGTTATATACTTTGTATCTACTTTTTTGTTTTTTAATTCCTTTAAAATTAATTCCCCTATCCAATCTGTTCCCAAGTTTAAAAATGTAGATGTTTTTAATCCTAAAATAGAGCAATTTATAGCAGTATTCATGCCACCACCACCAAATGTTATTGTGATGTCATTTGAAAGTATTTTTGCTCCATATTCAAAAGCGATAAGTTTTTGTTTTAAAATATTTTTTTTGTTGTTTATTATTTCGGCATCGCTAGTATAATACATTATATCCTGCGTTGCTCCACCTATTGTGATAATGTCGTATTTCTTCATATATAAAAAATTTATTAGATTAAAATCTAAATCATATTTATTATATCAGAAAAGAGCATATGATTGAAGTTTTTGGCTTATATAAAAACCGGGTGTTGGAGCCCAGTTTTGATGATCTAAAAGATTGGGTAAATAGGAATCCTCTAAAACAGAATTGTGGGTAAAATTTTGGGTACAAAACCAAGGTTTTGTATCACATAAATTCCCAATGTTATAGATGTAAAGTTCCTTTTTTTCAATCTTCTAGATATGTACATTATACCATTTTTGAAATAATAAATAAAATCAAGTCAAATGACCTGATTCTATTTATATTTTATATGTTTGTATTTTTAAAATGCTACTTGATCCACGCTCCTTGAATATTCATGTATGTCATCAGGAGAAAACCAATGACTTATTTCATGATTTGCTTCTTCAGGTGTTTCAGACGCATGAACTATATTTCTTACAGCTCTTTTGCCTTTGTTTGCAGCAACTGGTGAATCAACTGAATAATCCCCTCTTATTGTTCCCATTTCAGCCATAGATGGCATTGTAGGACCAGCCAATTTTCGAACCATATCAACAGCATGTACACCTTGAATTATCATTTTTACAAGTGGTGCTGATGTCATGAAGTCTATTAACCAACCTCTTACCATTTTTCCTATTTCAAGAGTATCTATTGTACCAACCTCTTGTATTGCATCGTATCCATATTTTTCATATGTTTGAAGTGTTTTTTCACCTACTCTTTTTATCCAAACTTCATCTTTTGGATAATGATCATCCATTTGTTTCTGAGTTGGTTGAAACATTTGTAGAGCTACTACTTTTAGTCCACGTTGCTCTATTCTTTTTATAATTTCTCCTGTTAAACCTCTCCTTACGCCATCAGGTTTTACCATTAAAAATGTTCTTTCTTGCCTTGGGTTGTCCATATTTTTTTATACTAATTTATAATACTAATATACGAACTTTACTAATTATACTAATTTCATTTGTATAATTGGTATGTCATTTGTATATTGGTATTGTTTGTTATTTTTTTGATAATACTTCTTTTACTTTATCTACAACTTGAGAAGGGGTAAGATTTGCTTTTACTAAATATCCTATAGCACCAAGTTTATTCCCTTTTTCTACATCTTCTTCTTGTCCTAGATTTGTAAGCATGATTATTGGTATATTTTTTGTTTCAGGTGTTGATTTCAATTCTTTTAATACCATAAAACCATCCATTTCAGGCATTATTATATCAAGGAGTATTATATCAGGCTTTTCTTCTCTTGCAACTTCAATTCCTTTTTTTCCATTTTCAGCCTGTACAGTTTCAAAACCTTCTTTTTCAAATTTTGCTATATACATATTTACGAGCATTGTCTCGTCCTCTACTATTAATACTTTTGTTTTTTTATCCGGCATAATTATAATTGCTTAATTGATTATTAGATTATTAGATTAATAGTTTTTTAATCTAGCTTTGGATATTTTTCCGAAGTCGATTTTATTATAACATAAGTTATTTATAAGTAAATATTGAGTATTTACTTTTTAAAATACTTTTCTCCATCACTATATATAATTATATCTCCTGATTGATCATTTCTAAGAATTTGAGTATTGATTTTTTCTAGTCTTTGAAGTGTTTCTTGATGTGGATGATTGAATGAGTTATCAATACCAACTTGAATTACAGAAATTTGTGGTTTTACATATTCCAAAAAATAATCACAACTTGCCCAGCGAGATCCATGATGTCCTATTTTTAGTAATTCCGATTCTAAATTTTTGTCTTTTTCTACTAATTCTTTTTCTCCTTCACAAGTCATATCTCCTGTAAAAATTGCATCAAAATTTTTGTAACTTAATCTTATTACAACAGAAGTATTGTTTATATCTTCTTCTTTTTCTTTTATAGAAAATGGGTGAAGAATTTCTAAATTTATATTTTTTTCAAAACTTATAACTTGTCCAGATTTTACTTTTATAAGATTTATATTTTTTTCTTTTATTAAATTCATTAGATAATTATAATCTTCCAAATTTACATTATAGCCAGAATAAAAAATTGTATTTATTTCATAACGTTCTATTAGGTTTATTAATCCAATATAATGATCTGCATGAGCATGAGTTATCACCAGTAAATCAATATTTCTTTTTCTAAAAGGTAATTTTTGACTTACTTTTTTTACAAAATCATTGTAAGCTCCCCCATCTATCACTATTGTTTTTCCCTCGGGAGTTTTTATAAGTATTCCATCGCCTTGCCCAACATTTATAAAATACATTCGTAGATATTCACTTTTGTCTTCCAAAAAATAATAAGGAACAAGAGCAGTTATTATTACCAAAATGATTATTACTCTAAATATCTTTTTCTTTTTTTGCATAAAAATAAATTATAATTATTATTAAATAACAAAAAAACATATGTAAATAATTAAAATCAGTAATATTTAAAACACTGATTTTTATATTTGAAATTAATTTTATTAGAGCGAATAAAAGTTTTGTAACAACGTAAGATAAAAATCCAAAATATTGTGCCAAAGTATTGCTTATAAAAGATATTGGAATTGTAAATACAGCGAGAGTCATATCAAAACTTATAAATGGCAAAATTAAAATATTTGATAATATTCCAAAAGTTGAAAATTTTTGAAAACTATACATTGTTATGGGAGTTGTCATTATCATAGCTCCTAGGCTTGTTGCGGTAATTTCTCTTATTTCTAGAGTTTCTGGCATAAATTTCAATATTACCTTGATTATTGGGGATAAATATATAAGCCCTATTGTTGCCAAAAAACTCAATTGAAATCCAATATCATAAAAAAGCAAAAGCGGATTCATAAGAGAAATTATTACAAGAGAATAAACTATTACTAAGTGATTTGGAATATATCTACCAATATTTTTTGAAAAAACTACAATTATTCCCATAATTGATGCTCGTATTATAGATGAAGATAGTCCTGATAAAACTGCAAACACAAATAAAAATAAGATTAATGCAAAAAACATTCTTTTACGATTTATTCCTATGCTGTATAGAATTTTTGAAAAAACTACAATAATAATTGTTACGTGCATTCCAGAGACAACTACAATATGACTGAGTCCTGTATTTCTAAAGTCTTGGTCAATTTCATTTGGTAATAGTTTTTCAAATCCAAAAAGTGCGCTATTTAAAAAAGAGCTAGTTGGTTCGCTCCAAATAGTATTTACTTTATTAAACAAAAAGTTTTTTAATTTAAATATTAATGAAATAAAAATATTTGCTTTGTTTTCAATTATTTTTATCTGTGGATCATAGCAAAGAGAATAAATATTGTCTTTTGATAAATATTTATCATAAGCAAAGTTTTCTATTTTTCCCGGTTTTATCAAATAGCAAGTAATTTCTAGTACATCACCATAGTTAAATTTTGGATAAAGTTTTGTTTTTACTAGAGTATTTCCTAAAATATTTTTTTGAGTTGGTTTTGTTATTTGTGAGACACTAACTTTCAATTTTTGATGATCAATTCTTACATCTGCTTCATCTGTAATTCGTCCAATAAAAGTAATTCTTTTTTCTTTGTTCCAATCCAAAGTTTCACTATTGTAATACCAAATTTTTGCGTCATCTCTGAAATCAATTTTTGAATAATTATAAAATATTATTCCAAGTGATAAAAACAAAATCAAAAATAAATAAAATTTTATATTAATATTTTTTGTAAATGACAAAAACAAAATACATATAAATATTGAAACAATAATTATATTATTTTGAATATCAAAATAATTTGAAATACATAATCCTAGTATAAAAAATATTCCAATTATTAAATTATATGTTGATTTTCGCATAATAACACTTTTAAAACTTTGTTTTTTACTTTTTTTCTTTTTCAAACCTTTTCTGGTTTCTTTTTTTCTTACCCTTTTCTAGAAAAGGGTAAGTCCTACCTACCTGCCGCCTGCCTGCCGGTAGGCAGGGCAGGCAGGAAAGTCGCGAGCATACAAAAATTTTTAAATTTATCATTTCGTCAAGCTAAAACTTCAAATGTTACCTCTGGTAACCTGAAGTTTTTTTACGCTTGACTTCATTCAAATTTTAAAAAATTTTTGTAAGCTCGCAGAAAAATAAAGTTTTATTTAATTTCTCTTACTAATATATTTTATTGATTTTTGCTAAATCACTATTTCACGTGATAAACAAAAAAGGGCGCAAATTGCGACCCTTAAAAATATATTAATACTTTAAAATATTTAGTCAATACATCGAGTTGAGCTCGATATATAAATAAAAAAAGACAAGCCTTCCGGAGAAGGCTTGCTATATTCAGTTTGATTGTTACTATTTTTTTTGTAGCACCACATTCCAGTGCCACTTCTCGATTCCATTGTCAGATACACCTTTGGAATATTCTTCCTTGTGGATTATTTCTAACCCATTTTCTCTGGCTATGAAATGGATTTCACTATCATGCCAGTGGTGAAGAATTATCCCTGATTTGTCTGTTTTGGATATAAAAGATATACCACCCTGACTGGAATCTTTATAGATACAAGCATCTTTTGGTGGGTTTCTTTTGGAAGAACGGACGCTGATAAAAAGATACCCGTCTTTTTTGAGAGTCCTTGCTGCTTCTGCAACAGCAAGTTGACAATCAGGGAAGTCTCCATGTTGTAGTACATTGAATGCTATTACAGCATCAAAGTAATCATTTCGCCACGGGAGTTCCCGGAAATCACCATAAATAACTCTGGCATGTTGATTTATGTAAATCAATTTTTCAAGGGTTTGATCTAATCCTATGTCTGACAATTCAATGCCAAAAACCTGCATACCTAGCTCTACCATTGGAATGATATTTTTTCCATTACCAGACCCAATCTCCAGTATCTTGATTTGGTCAAGTTTCATTCCTTGACCAGGAAGAATATAATTTGCCAAGAATTGGTAGACTTCGGGATGAATCGGTTGGCCGGCATATTTGCCATTTTCATACTGGGTATTCCAATACCCAGCAATTTTTACATCTTGATTATGTGCCATTATTACCTCCTCAGGTATAAAAAATAGACTTATTCTATCTTTGTTTTTAACATATTATTTTAGTATAAAAAGACTTTTTAGTCAATTATTGTACAGTTAACACTAATAGGTAACACTTGGTATACTTAGGGGTAACACTGTTAACTAATAAACAAATATATGCCTTTAAAACCAAGTTATCCAAAAGAAAAGCGAGTTTTATGGTATTTAGGAG
>JAQUXC010000021.1 GCA_028692545.1 Patescibacteria group bacterium
CTCCTAAATACCATAAAACTCGCTTTTCTTTTGGATAACTTGGTTTTAAAGGCATATATTTGTTTATTAGTTAACAGTGTTACCCCTAAGTATACCAAGTGTTACCTATTAGTGTTAACTGTACAATTGATTGACATAATCATTATTATCAGTTATACTATATAGTTATTTAATTTTTATGCAATCTATTATAAATAAAAAATTTGTATTTATCTTTGAAGCAGTTATTTTACTGTCTGTTTTGGCTTTTATTGTAGTAAAACAGATGGATTTTGTATCATCTTTGGGAATTGTTATTGTGGCTATGATACTTCCAATGCTTTTTATAATGCCTTATTATTCTCTATTATTTCTTATAATAGTAAGAAATACCACAGATCTCTATACAGAAAGTATATTTATATCTATTTTTGATATTATAACTTTAAATTTTTCCTCTATTCTAGGTATTATAATAATTTTTTGGTCTATTTTTATAATTTTAAAAGAAAGAATAATAATAAAAAAAATACCACTTTTTTATCCGTGGGTATTGTTTCTTATATTTTCGGCAATAAGTTTTGTATATTCTGTAGATATTTTTAGCTCTATAAAAATGTTTAGTAGAATTTTGAGCTTCTTTCTTATATATATAATTTCATATTTCTATTTTGTAAAATACAAGGACAAAAAAGATTATTTTCTAAAAGCTCTTTTTGTAAGCTATTTACTTCCATGTGCATTTGGTGTATATCAACTTTTGACAGGTACTGGATCTTTTGGGCAAGAGGGATTTATTAGGGTAAATGGAACATATTATCACCCAAATAGTTTTGCCTTCAATCTTTTGTTTGTATTTGTAGTTTTTTCTATTATATATTTTAATTCTAAGTTTACTGAAAAAACTTTGAAATACAAAAATTGGTTAAAAATATATTTGATAATGATATCTGTTTTGCTTGTTGCAACTCTTACAAGAAGTGCTTGGATAGGTTTTGTCTTGTTTATTGGAAGTTTGATATTAATATATGGAAGAAAAAGTATAGCAAAATTTGCACTTTTGATAATTGGCGTTTTGTTTATGTTTTATGTTTCTATGAATTATACACCACTAAAATATTATAATTTCAATGAAATAAGTGTTGTAAGAAGAGTAACAACTTCTGCGTATTTATTATCTTCTTGGGAGTGGAGAAACAAAGTTTGGACAGAAATGACAAGCTATGTTTATCAATCCCCTATTATTGGTTTTGGACTTGATACTTTTGGATTTTTAAGAGAAAAACAAATAAATGATGTATATGAAAGTACTTATGCTCACAATGATTATTTGAAAATTTTAATAGAGCTTGGTTTTGTTGGAATATTTTTATATTTGAATTTGATATTTCATACTTTGAAAAATATTTTTAAAAAGTTTTTGGAACACAAAGATAATAAATATTTGATTTCATTTATTGGAATTTTGATAATATTTCTTATCTCCTCTGTAGATAATATTCTTACTGCCACATCTCTTCAATGGGTAATGTGGTCATATATTGCCTATATACTTTCTTAATATATATAATTTTTTAAAAAGAAAACAGCCCGGTCTTGCGATCGGGCTGTTATGTTTTCTCACCGGAATTAGTGAGATTATTTCATTGGTTCTTTGAGGGTCAGTGCTCCGCCCCTCTCGTTGATATTGAAACCGAACTGAGTACGACTATATTTGTAGCCGTGTACCCAGTAGTTTGCATCCTCAGAGAAGAATACGATATTCCAGGTTTTATTCCGGATCTTTTCTATTGGGCAGGTAAATTCAATAACATTTTCGTTGACAGTCGCGTCAATAAAAATGTTATCTTCAAAGACCCAAACAACCGGTTGAATGTTTTGAAGATTCGCTTTTACCTGATCCCACGTGAACTCGCCCAATGGATTTTTCTGGGCGTCTTCTTTATGAATCATTGGTCCTTTACTGATAGGATAGCTGACGGTGACGTCGCTTCCATCTTTGGTTACAGAGATTTTGCCGAAGTCATATTTTTCGGCAAATGCGACCATGATAACCAGTATCATGATAAGGGTTACTATGAGCTTTTTCATTTTTCCTCCTGGAAAATTTGGTTTGTTATTTGTTTATTTGTAATGTATTCAGGACTTATTTGATAAGTCCCGTTAATACCAATTGTCCACCAACTTCCGAAACGAAAGTCGGAGTATTCTACGTTTGACGGAGCACCATTATTGACTCTTATGAGAAAAACGATAAAGTGCTCAATATTATCACCGCTACCGATATAATAGTCAAACGAATTCATAGCTTCACAAGCACCGTATGGTGTTGTGATGTTAATTCCCATTAGTAATGGAGTTCCAGATTCTTGTTTTATCAAGAAGCTGAAATATCCTGTTTTGGGAATTGTACCCGTTATCGTATTCCCATTCATCAAATGGGGCAAAAATGAACCATATGTGTTTTGGGTCCAAATTTGAGTTCCATTTGGAACGGTTTCTGTATAGGCGGTTACTGTGCTGTCTGGTAATTCAACCAGAGATCCATTTACGTAAGTAAAATGGGGAATTCCAGTCCATTCCAGAGTGAATGATGTTGTGGGGGTTTCTTGCAGTGGATTTACACCCCCTGGATTGTTTTGGAATTGCGTAGCAATTCCCCACGCAATCGGATGACCATTTGCATGGTCATTTTCGATATGCATAATGTGACTCAGATTCGTGATTGTATCCCCTTGTCTGGCATAAATGCCTAGGGGATTCAGGTAATCATAGGATCCGGTTGATGGATTTTTCGAGAAAAACCTTATATCAACCGCTCCAAATGGAATTCTTCCACTCCATTCTATTGCCCCAGAATTATCTACGATACCAAGGTATCGCAAAGAATCTGTGGCTTGGGACTGGTACCCAAAGAAGTTGCACTTGTAGTATATTTCATGTCCTGGTGTTACAAGTGCACCTTTAACTCCAAGAGATTTTTCATCTCCACCATTTTCCCCTGTAATTTTACGAGGTGCATTACACGATATTGTAAGCACCAAAGTAATGACTAGTGTGATATATAGAAAATATTTCATTTCCTCTCCTTTTTTAGAAGTTTATACTGAATTTCGCACTCAAACCTTCGTTGTCGTGCACATTTTTGACCTGCACATAAGACATTATAAATAATGGTTCCAACCTCCCCATTTTCCAGGTAATTCCAATCCCAAGATCCTTGCGGATGTAGAGACTTTTATTACCAAGTGCTGAGGAAGTTTGGTTCATTCGATCCTCTATATACTGCCCCATTACAAATAGAGCTGTATTTTCAGAAAGTTTTGGACCAATCCGGCCATGGGCATAAGTCATAGTTTCCAAACCCTTCTCTTTTATAAGATCAGTTCCGGAATACTTGAATATGACCCGCTGTCTTGGGTAAAATGCATATTCAATATTCAAAATAGAATACCAGTTTATCCCAATCTTTGGCTGAATTTTACTATAAAATCCCAAGGCGTACTTCCCAAACTTCAACTCTCCGTTTCCAAAAAGTTCGGTATTGGGACCAACATCACCATAAAGAGTAACATTGTCTTGGAAATCTGTTTCCAGGTTTTTGGTGGGTAAACTACGAAGTTCTAACTCACTTCTTAACGACTTGTTACGGTCATTGAAAAAGTAAGTGAGCTTGCTATATAGGAACGGGTAATACATAATCACCCTTTGTTCCTCGTCAACCCATGACGTTTGAGGGATGTTCAGAAATCTTCTTTGGTAAAATGAGTACTGGCGAAAATCCAGTCCCAAACCAAATCTGGTTTCGAATCTTTCTTGATCACAGGCACTTTCATGACCCATAGTCATTTTGAAAGCTGCCAGGCGATCTATGAAACCTCCATAAAGTGTGCCGACCCATCGGCTTTTGCGAATACCATGCTTTGCTTCAATATAAAATAGTTCGTCATAACTATTTTGTTCGTTGTAATTAGCATGGAAATTTACAAACTCGTCGTGTTCGTATTGGGTTTGTAAGCCCTTGAAGAGCCATGTTCCAGCCACTTCCACCCATCCTGAGTATTCCCAGTAGGGATTGCATGGTATTTGGACTTGAGTTTGCGTGACTGTACTTATATACACGGTATCTGGAGGAGCAGGCACTTCTACCTCTATTTCTACATACACAGTATCTATTTGAACTTTTAGTACTTCTTTTGGTGGTGGCGGCGGAGGTGTATAGCTTTCAAAGTAGTGTTTAAAGGTTACATTATTACATTGAGTGTATCCACCGAACCCATTACCATATTGGAATACCTCAAATACAGAAATTTGATTCTCTGATGGAATATACATACCATACAGAGATTCATTTATTCCAAGAAGAGATTCACGATCAAATTTTGCAGATATTCTTTTTGCTATAGCTTGTCTTGATAGACTAGCTCTAACTTTTGAATATCTGACCTTTTGACGAGTACTTGTGACTCCACCGTAAATCATGCCGTCAAATTCTTGATTTTGAATATAGACATAATTTTCGGTTGTATTTGCTTTTTGACAAAGCGAATCAAGCACCATCACTGGCCAGAAATTCAAGAGATGTATGTTTGCCTCTACGTTTGGCTCGACATTAGTATCACTACCCATGTTTCGCCAGTTCATAACATCTTCAGTGTAGATATACTCTACCCCGTTAGGTGTCACAAATGACACTGCTTGCAATACTCCTACAAGTAGGAGTCCCGAGAGAAACAGTAATATCTGTTTCATAATTTCTCCTTTATTCCTAATAATAACTTTTATTGTCAATGTGCAATGTGCAATGACTTACTGTAAGTCATGAGTCATATATTAATTATTTAATATACAACTTCTGGCTTATAATAAGCCTTATTTTCTTCTCAAATAATGATCACTACCTATTATATTTATTTTTGGATTATTGTTATTATAATCATCAATATTTTCTATATTGTTATCTTTTGTTTGTTTATTTTTATCTTCTAAATTAAGTGTCAAATAATCATTCAAATTTATTTTGTTTTTTCTTTCATCTGCTACAAATATATTATTTTTTTGTGTATTTTCTATGTTTTCGTGTTGAATATTTTTTGGTATTTCAATATTGAAGACTTTTTCAATTTTTTTGTTTTTTCTTTTTGAATTAATATTTTTGAATCTTGTATTTATTGTTTCTATTTTATTTGGGAATAAAATTATTATTGTAATTACAAAAAATATTGCTAATAATATACTAAGAACTATATTCATAAGCCAATCTGGTCTTGTAGGGCGTTTTGAGGTCATAGGATAATCTATAACTCGAAGTTCTACTTCGTCTCCTCCACCATGATATTCTTTGTGATATTCAAGTAATGTATTTAGAACAGTGCTTACAAATTTTTCGGATTGATATGGGGTTTCCTCGTAGCATGTAATTTGAAGTATAGATGTATTTGGAATAATTTTTACATCTATTGCTCTAATCCACTCTTTTCTTCTTGTTTGTTCTTCTTTTGAAAAGTTTAATGTATCAAAATCTTCTAGAACTTTGTTTCTAAATGAAGAAGTAAGAATTCCTTTTTTCAAATTTTGAGCCAAGCTTTCAGATGCTTTGGATGCAATGTAGGCATCTAATTTTTGTTCTTGTCTTTGTAAAATTAGAACTCTTACATTAGAAGAATATTCTTTTTTTTGTAATGATGTAAGAAAAATAGACAAAATCAAAAATACAAAAATTATAGATAAAACTATAAATCTGCTTTCTATTATTTGATCTAGTATATTTTCACTTTTTGTTAAATTGTTATTTTGCATATTTACCAATTAATATTTATTTGTCTATCTTTTTCAATATTAAATTGAGCTTTGAATCCAGATAGATTATCTTGAATTATATTGTCTATATCAACTTTATATTTACTTAAATCTTGGTTTAATTTGAAATCTAAAACAAAACTTGCGTTTTCAACACCAGGTTGTTTTTGTATATATAAAATATATTCTTTTTTCATTATTTCATTTTTCAAATAATTAGGAAGTGTATATTTGAAAGTGAGTGTTTTTGTTTCTTTTGGTTCTATTGAAATAAATGTTCCAAATACTTGTTTGTCATATTTTTCATAAGAATCAATTTGTCCTTCTATGTCTGATCTATCATTATCCATAGATCCTATTACTTCAATAAGTTTTGATCCAAGAGGCGTTATAATTCTTGTATAAGTTCTATATCTTGTAGAATTCCATGAAAAATCTCCGTTGTGTTTATATTTTAATTCTACAGTTGCTATTAAGTCATTGTTTTCATTTTGTTCTATTGAATAGCTTGTTGTTCTGTCTATATATTGATCCGACTTATAACTTGCCAAATTACTATCTATTACCATAAGATAATCTTTTTTGCTATCCTTTATTTCACCAGACCATGAAGCACTAGATATAAGAGATTCTATTTCAAAATTTGTACTATATAAGAGCATATCTTTCTTATCTAAACTATTTTTTGTAATATCTAAAATTTTGTCATACTCAACAATGTCTAGATTTTTTATTTTTTCTATCATTACATTTGCAAGAGCTTTTATAATATCTTTTCTATCCCATTGACTTACACCCCTATCTTTATAATAAAGTTCTACTGCTTTTTGTAAATCTTCCGTAAAGTTTTCACTTTCAAATAAAATTCCATTTACTTCTTGAGTACCTATAATTTCCAATAAATTTTTTATTACATTTGGTGTAATTGCTACTATTCCATCAATTTTTTCTGGAATAAGATTTGTATTTTCGGTACTACTTGTTGTATTTCCAAAATTTATTAAATTTGTTTTTTCTTTGTAATACAAATCCAAGCAATCACGAGCTGATGTAGGAAAATCAGGATCCCAATTACAATCTCTCATGTACCATTCTGGAACTTTGAGATATTTTGAAAGTTCTACTGGAACAGTATTGTTTAATTTCCCTATAGAAACGCTATCAAGATGATAAATATCATCTATAAATAAATCTGATATTTTTCCATTGTTTACAGTAATTATTCCATAAGTTCCTATAAAACCACCCGTTGGACGAAGTTCTGTGTTGTTTTGAAACAAAACTAAATATCTTTTTTCAGATTCATAACCAATAATTTCTGGAATATATTTGTTTAATGGTTGACTAAGTTTTAAAATTTTATTTATAAAATCTAAATTACCTATTTGTTCATTGTTTAATATTTTGAAAGTTTTATTTATAGCGATTACATTTTTGATTAATTCATCAAAATCTTCACTTATTTCTTTTAACTCATTTGGATATTGTAGAATTTTTATTAATATAGTAGATTTTTCTGTGCTGGTTTCTGATTTTAAGGATTCTGTAATTTTGCTAGTATTTTCTAGTATAGAATTTGAATAAATCAAAATATTATCGATATTGTTTATTTTTGAGCCTACAAAAGGTACAAATTTAAAAAATTTTATATATACAAAATTTGCCTTCATTGAAATGATATTTTCTTGAGCTTGTCCTATATAATCATCAGCATCTTGATAATTATTATCATTTATACTTTTCTTTATTTCTCCTATAATTTCTGGCATTTCAGTAGCTCTTGCATATATATTTTTTACAGGACCAAGAATAACCCAGACTGAATATGCAACAATCTGAATTATTAATATGAAAATTATTATTTTTACTACTTTTAAATTCATATATATAAATAGCTATTATATGTTTTCTATATAATATTTATTAATTAATAGTTTACATTACCTCGTTTTATTAAATCTGTCAAGTACCCAAACAAGCCAAACCCTCATTATTTAAAATGACCATTCTTATATTATTTTATTAGATTTTATAAAGTTTTATTCTACTGTAACAGATTTTGCTAAATTTCTCGGTTGATCTACATTTCTACCAAGTTTTATAGCTACATGATAGGCAAATAGTTGAAGAGGAATTGTAAATATTATAGGAGTAAGATAATAATTTATTTCTGGAACATAAATTACATCATCTGCATATTTGGCAATTTCAGTATCTTCTTCATTTGCAATTGCTATTACTAGTCCTTTTCTAGCTTTTATTTCTTGAATGTTGCTAATTATTTTGTTATAGAATTTGTCGTGACGTGGAATTATAAATACACTTGGGAAATTTTCATCTATCATTGCAAGTGGACCATGTTTCATTTCACCGGTTGAGTATCCTTCTGCGTGAATATATGAAACTTCTTTTAATTTCAAAGCTCCTTCAAGAGCTGTCGGTAAATTTATTCCTCTTCCTAAAAATAGAAAATTTTTGTATTTGTAATATTTTTCTGCAATTTTTTCTACATCATTTCTAATTTTTAATGTTTCCTCTACAATGTTTGGTATATTTTTTAAATCTTCTATATAATTTTTATCAATATTATTTTTTTCTATATTTTTTACCTGTTTTAGAAATAATGCAATTAGATTCAATATTAACACTTGTGATGTAAATGCTTTTGTAGAAGCTACTCCTATCTCTGGTCCTGCGTGAATATATATTCCAGCATCAGATTTGTTTGCTATAGTACTTCCTACAACATTGCATATTCCAAATATTGGGATGTTTAATTGTTTTAATCTTTCCATTGCAATTATTAGATCTGCTGTTTCTCCAGACTGACTTATTGCAAAAACACCAGTATTATTTCTAAACAATGGTCTATCTTGATTTGCAAGTTCAGAGGCATTTTCCCATTGGGATGGTAAATCAACAATTTCTTCAAAAAGTACTTTCCCAATTCTACCAGCATGAAGAGATGTACCTGCAGCCACAAAAAATAATCCCTTAAGTGATTTTAATAAATCAATATTATCTTCTAATCCGCCTAATTTTATTATTCCATCATCATCTATTCTTCCTCGTAAGGAATTTTTCAAACTTTCACCTTGATTCATTATTTCTTTTTCCATGAAATATTTGTATCCTTCTTTTTCAATGTTTTCTAATTCCCATTCTATTGTTTCTACTTTACTTGATACTGGAATATTTTCTAAATTAAATATTTTGTAAGTATCTTTACTTATAAATCCTATTTGTCCATTTTCAAGAATAATTCTTTTGTTTGTAAATTCTCTAAAAGATGCTGCATCAGATGCTATAAAATATTCGTTTTCTCCAATTCCAAGTGACAATGGACTTCCTTTTTTTGCAAATACAATAATGTTTGGATATTTTTTAAATAGTACTGCAATTCCATAAGCGCCTTTTACTTCCTTTAAAGCAGACCTTACAGCTTCCATGGGATCTCCATTTAAATATTCTGATATAAGATGAGCTAATATTTCAGAATCTGTTTCTGATTTAAAAATATGTCCTTTTTTGATAAGTAATTCTTTGAGTGATTGATAATTTTCTATAATTCCATTGTGAACTATGACGACATCAGAATTATTATCTCCATGAGGGTGTGCATTTATCTCAGATGGTTCTCCGTGAGTAGCCCATCTTGTATGGGCTATTCCTATATTTCCGTTTATATTTATATTAGATAGTTTCTCTTCAAGATTTGAAATTTTGCCTTTTGCTTTTATTATTTGTATATCATTGTCTGCAAAAGCTACGCCTGAGGAATCATAACCTCGATATTCTACCCTTTTTAAGCCTTTTATTAAGATTTCTTTAACATTTTTTGATCCTATGTATCCTATTATTCCACACATAAATTAAATTGAAAATGATTATATCTAAATTATATAATCAAAAACTTATTAAAGCAAAAAAGATTATATACAAAAAATAGAGCCAAACATATAGCTCTATTTTTTATAAATAACTTTATATTTTACTCAATATCACTTCCAATAGTATAATCCCCAAACAATTCATCTGGTAAGTCATGAACTAGCTTATTCCATTCTAATCCATATAATCTAATAGCAACATCTTCTGTCTTTATCCATCTTATAGTTCCATTTTCTCCAACAAGATATACTTTTGGTATTGATACTATCTTAAATAATATACCAGCATTGTATGGAACATTCTTTCCTAGTGTATAAGTAGCTAGTTCTTCTTTGGTTATTGTAGTTACAAATGAAAAATCATCATTAAAGTATGAATACCATATCTTCTCATTTGAATATGCA
>JAQUXC010000022.1 GCA_028692545.1 Patescibacteria group bacterium
AATTTGGAACACTCCTTATGAATGGCTAAATTATTACAATTTTAAAAGAATACATTTAACCCTTAACGGACTTACTCCTCATGAAAAGTATTTAGAAAGTGTAACCCTTGACTGTTAACTGTACATTGACATTTTTCTATATTTATGCAAAAATATAATCACAGCGATATTGAGTCTTTGCTCATTTACCTCCTTATTCACAACAAAAAAAAGGATTCAATCGCTTATAAATAGATGAGGCAGCACAGAATATCGTGTTGCCTCCTTTCATTTCTTAAAAGTTTAAATAAAAAGTTAAAGGCGCCAATCGTTACACGATTGGCGCCTTGTTTTATTGTGTGGCAGTCCTACTCGAAGTAGGACTGCCAGCAGATGTTATTACATTGGGGTACGTCGCCGTACCCATCTCCAAAGAAGAATACTTTGAAGACTACTCTTTTCCCTGCGGGCGGGATAAACTTCGCCGGCAGTTTCAATGCTTGAGCCTGTTCTCTGGTTAATTTCAGAGAGTAGACTTTGGCGTTAATTGCCGAAATTGGGACTCGAACTCCGTTTTTCATGACGTGAGTTATCCTCACGTTGATTGGAGCGGAGTCTATTTTCTGCAACTTATCAGATTTGGTTCCACCCCAGGTCATCCCTGAGGTTATACCGGCTATAACCCTGTTGTTAAAGCTTTCGTAGGTGACGAAATTCGGGTCATCGTGAGAAGATACAGCCCTTTGTCTGAGAACAATTAGACTGTCTTTTACGACATGAGGAATTTGAATTGAACATCCACGAAAATCGGATGTCTCGTCTGGTATGGATGCGATATTTTTGCCGAAGTTTCCTTCGACATTTACATCGCCTCCCATAGTCCCCCAGCCAAGCCGGGTTGACCACTCACGCCATTTGGTAATATATCCAGACCTGGGTAGAGTCTTTACGACTCTGTAATTAGTAGGTACATTGTTTGATACAGCCTGATTTGCTGGAGTAGTGTTGGGTTTTTGGGTGGTGGTTTGGGTTGTGGGATGAGATTGGTTTTTAATCTTAAGCCCGTTCTCGTAGAAGCAAATAGCTGGGTCTCTTTCCTTGTCTCCGAGAATACGGTTGTATTCGTTTCCCAGAACGACGATTAAGGAATCGGTAATACCTAGCTCCGCTTCTTTTTTGTCATACATTGTCATTGTGAAGTTTTTCCACTTCATAACCTTTCCGTATAGAATACCTTCATAGTTTTTCTCCGCAATACTGAGAGAGTCTGCATGAGCCTGTATAGCTTCTGCTATCGCCAAAGAATCTGCATGGGCGGCTGCACCGGTAGTGTCTACTGGAGCAACTACTGGAGCAACTACAGGAGTAGGAGCTGGTGGAGTTACGCGGCGATTGTTCATTTGTTTGATAATTATCGCAGTAAAAATTACCACGAAAAGAATTAGAACAATCCACCACCAGTACTTGGAAAAGAATCCGGGACGGTGGTTTTTGGGTTTTGGGCGACGAGCGTTCTCATGGGAACGATCTTCGTCACGATTTTCTTCCTGATCCACAGGAGCTTCTTCTTGCTCCTGGTTTGTGTCCATAGGGACTTCGGGATCTTCGTCAACGGTTCCACCAACATCGTTGGGATTATTCTTAGCAGCTAACATGGTTCCTCCTTTTTGAAACCGATTGTTTATTTTTTATATTTTGCATTTTTATTGCAATATAATATTGTATCATATCTAGATATATTTGTCAATAGTAAAAATAACCTAAAAATTGGTATAATAATATGTATGAAAGAAGCTTTATTTTATACCAAAAACAACTATAAATCAGTGGATTGTAATTTGTGCAATCATAGGTGTCATATATTGCCTGGTATGACAGGAATTTGTGCTGTGCGAAGAAATATTGATGGCACACTCTACTCTCTTAATTACAATAAATTTATAGCAATAAATATTGACCCAATAGAAAAAAAACCTTTCTTTCATTTCTTGCCAGATACTCAAACTTATTCTGTGTCTGCAATGGGTTGTAATTTTTCTTGTCTCAATTGTCAGAATTGGCAAATTTCTCAGCTTCAAAAAATAGAAAAATTAGATGAAGAATTTCCTGGAGAAGAAAAAAGTGCGGATGATATTGTGTCTGGTGCAATAGAAAACAATTGCCCATCTATTTCTTATACATATACAGAGCCAACGGTTTTTGTAGAAACAGCTCTTCCAATTATGCAAAAAGCAAAAGAAAGCAACTTGAAAAATGTTTGGGTTTCAAATGGGTATATGAGTAAAGATTGTTTGGACTCAATCATCCCCTATCTCGATGCAATAAATATAGATATAAAATTTTTTGATAATAAAAAATACAAAAAAATTGCAGGCGCATCACTTGAACCAATATTAGAAAATTTGTTATATTTAAAAAAGCATAAAATTTTTATAGAAATCACAACGCTACTTATTCCAGATGAAACAAATTCTAAAAATCAGATAAAGGATATTGCAAAATTTATTTATGAAAAACTTGGCAAAGATACTCCATGGCACATATCCAAATTTTCACCAGAAATTTCATACAAACTTTTGTCACACCGTGCTAGCTCGGAAGAAGAATTAGAAAACGCATATAATATTGGAAAAAGTGTTGGGTTAAATTATGTATACTTGGGAAATATTGCATCTGATTCGAGAGAAAATACATATTGCTCAAGCTGTGGAGTTGTGAATATAGAAAGACAAGGATATATAATAACAAGATGTGATACAAATGGACTTTGTCAGAATTGTAAAAAATCATTAAACATAATTTCAAAATGATAAAAAACAAAAACAAATTTAGTTTTATATTAATTTTCATTTTTGTATTTTGTATAATTGGAATAATACATTCCAAAACTTTTGATCCAAATTTTGATCCAAATTATATAATATCTGATTTTGAATTGGAAGATTATTCTTCTATGAGTGTTTATGAAATACAATATTTTTTGAATCGTCAAAACGGAATACTAAAAACTTATTCGGTGTATGATGAAGAGCAATTAAAATATGTAAATGCATCTGAAATAATTTATAGAGCATCTATTAAACATAGAATAAATCCAAAATATTTATTGGTAGTTTTACAAAAAGAACAAAGTCTTATTACAGATCCAAATCCTAAACAAAAACAACTTGATTGGGCAACTGGATTTTCAATATGTGATTCTTGTAGTATGAATGATCCTCGTTTGTTGAAATATAAAGGTTTTTATAATCAAGTAATGAGCGCAGCAGAGAGAAATAGATTTTATATTGATAACTCTTCTACATCTTGGTTTTTTCACATAGGAAAAGAGTATAATATTGATGGAATAAAAATTACACCAGCAAATCAGGCCACTGTAAATCTTTATAATTATACACCTCATATAAATGGAAATTATAACTTTTGGAAAATTTGGCAAAAATGGTTTACGCTAAGCTATCCAAATGGTGCAATATTAAAAGCTTATGATTCTTCATCTGTTTGGCTTATAGAAGATGGGTATAGACGCCCATTTATTACTTGGTCTGCATTTTTGAGTAGATATAGATCAAAAGATATAATAAATGTAAGTCATAGTGATTTGGATAAATATCCACAAGGACTTGCTATAAAATTTGTAAATTATTCATATTTAAAAACACCAGAAAACAAAATTTATCTTTTAGATAATGATAAATTGAGATTATTTGAATCAGAAGAGGTTATTAGATTTTTTGGTGTAAATCCTGAGGAGGTTATGAATATTGATTGGCAAGATTATAATTATTATGAAAAAGGAGAAAATATAACTTTAAATAGTATTTATCCAAATGGTGCAATATTGCAAAATAGAAATGGAGATATTTATTATGTAAAAGATGAAAAAAAATATTTTATAATGAACGAACAAATCTTTGAAATAAATTATCCTGATTCAATAAAACAAATTGTATCAGATGAAGAACTTGGAAATATGTCAGATGGAGATCCAATACTTCTAAAAGATGGAACACTTGTAAAATTTTACAACAAAACTGATGTTTATGTAATTTCAGAGGGAAAGAAAAGAGCTATTATTAGTGGTGAAATTTTTGAAAGTCTTGGATATAAATGGAGTGATGTAATAACAGTAGATGATGATGTTTTGAATTTGCACATAACTGGAGATGTAGTATCTTCTAGTATAGAAAATATAAATCCAGATGAATTATTACCACAAGATGAAAGTCAACCTTTATAATTAATAATTACGTTTTATGATT
Source organism: Patescibacteria group bacterium (assembly GCA_028692545.1). Taxonomy (NCBI): domain Bacteria; species Patescibacteria group bacterium. Next base: position 4,242 of record JAQUXC010000022.1, read on the forward strand.
TATACAATTTTTTCTCCTCATAGTCCTCTACTTATAGATAAAATAACTCCCGAAAAATCAAAAAATATTTCTAATTCAATAAAATCATGGGAATATATTAGAGATAAAATTTATGAGATAGATCCTGATAAAATATTTTTGATTTTACCAAGTTATAAAAGATTTAATAATATTTCTATAAATCAAAGTGAATCATTTATGGTGGATTTCAAAGAGTTTGGAGATTTGTCAGTAAAGTTTCATGTAAATGGAGATTTGGATTTAAGCACAAGGCTTAAATATTTCTTAAGACAAAATAATATAAATGTAAATTTATATTCTAAGTCAGAAATAAATTACAAAGCATTTGTTCCTTTGTATTATTTGGATAAATATCATATTCATGCAAAAGGATTAGAAAGAGATGTGTTAGAAAGAAACGTGGATACAGAATTTTGTCTTATAAATTGTTCGGAATCAGATTTATCATATCATTTAAAATTTGGTGAATTATTTTCTAATTTTTTGAAAAGTGAAAAGGGCACAGTACTTGTAATAGCATGTGGTGATCTTGTAAAAAATAACAAAGATAATCTAAATTATGATGTTGATAAATTTGTAGACAATTTTTTTAATATTATAAAAAATAAATCTTATTTAGATATTTTGCAAAATGAAAGTGAATTTAATAAACCTTATTTTTATGGTGTCAAACCTTTTGTTTCAATAATTCCTCTTGTTTCTAGTCAAGATTTAACTCCAAAAATTTTATCAGTAGATAAAGAATTTGAAGAGGTTTATATGACTGTAGAATTTATTTAATATTTTTTGTACTAGGACAATATAGTGGCAATTTTTTGTTTCTATATTTTTTCATATAATAAATCCAAGAATTTAAATGTATTCTAGATAATTTATTATTTAGCAAAGATTTTATTATATTTTTCCCATGAGACGCTTGTTGATGTAAATGTATAGCAAATATTTTACCCATATAATAAACTGCTTTATTTTTTTCCCACAATCTTCTACATAAATCCATATCTTCTAAATACATAAATATATTTTCATCAAAATATCCAATATTTTCCATTGTACTTTTTTTCATCATAAAGCAAGCTCCCATTATCCAATCTACTTGCATTGTGGAATTTCTATCTGATTTTTTCATCAAAAAATTTTCTAGCCATTGTTTTCCAGATTTTGTTTTTGCTAATTTTGTTCTTCTATATATTGGATATTTCCAGTCTGGAAATGCAAAACATGTATCTTGTATGCTTCCGTCTGCATTTATAAGTCTTGGTGCGACAAGTCCTATGTCTTCTCTATTTTTTATAAATTCATATAATTTTAAAATGACATCTTTTTTTATTCTAATATCTGGGTTTAAGATAAGTACATATTCTCCAAGAGCAGATTTTATTCCAAAATTATTTCCACCTCCATAACCAATATTTTTTCCTGTTATGAGTTTCACATTTGGAAAATTTTTATCTATGACTTCAGATATTTTATCATGAGAATTATTATCCACAACTATAATTTCTGATTCAAACGGAAAATCATAATAATATAATTTTTTTAATTGATATTTTATCAAATTTGCTTGTTTGTAATTTAGTATGATAATTGATAGATTCATATCTTTATTTGTCGAGCTCAGACCAGCTGAGCTGGTTCAGCTCGATTTGTACCATTTTGAAATATCTTCTGGTTTTATTTTATTTATATTTTTAAAAGTGTATTTTCTTTTTTTTATAAATTTTCTAATTTGTTTCAAATTGTTTATAAAAAATAAAAGAGTTTCTCTCTCAAAAAATATTATATATATAAATTTTTTTAATTCATACCAAAATATATTTGGAAAGTATTTTATTAAATTTTTTGTAAATTCGTTTTTAATTATACATAATATATGATTTTTGTAAGAATATTTGTTTACAAAACTAGATTTTAATTTTCTATTTTTTGTGATGTCGGTATTTTTTGTTCCGTAAATATTTGAAGCAGTTCTATCGTGATATGCAATAGCACTTGGAACAAAATATATTTTGTTTCCAGATAGTTGCAATCTAAAGCTCAAATCTATATCTTCTTTGTATGAAAAATAATCTTCATCAAAATATTCATTTTCTATAGCTATTTCTTCTAATGCTTTTTTTCTATATATTGGAACTGCTCCTGATGTTCCAAATATTTCTTGTATATTTTGAAACTCATGGCTATCTTCTTGTCCATGTCCAATTTCTACTACTTGATGATTTTTGAAAATTTCTAGTCCGCAACTATCTATAATATTTGTTTTACCATTGTCTATTGTTTGAAGTGCTTTTTCTGGTTCTGGTGACGTAGAAGAAGTTCTAAGTTTTTTGAAATCCCATCTATATATTTTTGGAGATATTGCTCCTACATCTTTGTGAGTTTCTAAAAATTCTACAGTATTTTTTAGAAAGTCATAGTCTAGTATAATATCTTGATTTAAGCAAAAAATATAATCAGAATTTGACCAAGATATTAATTTGTTATGTCCTTTTGCAAAACCTATATTTTCTTTGAGTGTTACTACTTTGAATTGTGGATAATGTTCTTTTAGATAACTTAAGGAATTATCTGATGAACCATTATCTAAAATATTTAATTCCCAATCTGTGAAAGTTTGGTATTTTATAGATTCTATACAATACGGAAGGTACTTTGCTCCATTCCATATTACTAAATTTATGCTGATTTTTGCCATTTTAATTTATCTTGTATTGATATTATTAGTATTATTAAGCTTATTCCAAGTGGATGGTCTAAGTATGGTGAAAATATATTAGTAAAGCATACAGTCATTAATCCAATCACAAGACCCAAGGTTAATAGATATTTTTCATTCATTTTTTTGTTTGCAAGATTTAGCTTAACAAAATCAAAGAGTATTTTCAAGATTATGTACGAATAAGCTATTAGACCTAAAATTCCGAATTTTAGCCAAATACTGAGCCAACCCCATTCAAAACTGTATGTGGTAATAAAACCGCTTGGGTTTTCGTCTGTTTTGTTTCTTGGATCCTGGGAAAAATATGTTATTTCATAAGATAATCCATGTCCTAGAATAGGACTTTTTTTTATAGCATCTGTCATGTGTGGCAATAATTCTAGTCTTGAATTACTTGCTGCTTCTCCTTGCGTTAGTCTTTCGCTTAATAGATTGTTTAACTTTGTAGAAGTATAGGGTATTTTTGTAAGAGCAAATATTACGAGAAGACTAAAAATAAACATAAATGCAAACTTTGAGTACATGATAAATATTTTTTTGAATTCTATTTTTTTTGCTATAAGCCAAAATAAAAATAATATTCCCCCTACTAATAATCCAACCCAATAACTTCTCGAAAAACTAATTATTATAGCTATGAGATTGAGTATTCCAGCTGTAAATAATATTTTGTTTTCTTTTATTTTGTTGTAGGCTATAAAAACAGATGTTATTGAAAATGATATCAGTAGATATATTTGGCTTTGTGAAAATATTCTATAAAAATTATCATTTACTCTTGTTATTTCAAATATTCTCAAATCTCTTAACCATTTGTATAATGTAGCAAGATCAAATCCAGCAAAGTGATGAGAAAATATATAAAAAATTATTATTGTCTTTAGGGAAAAGAAAATGGTTGCTGTGAGTAATATTACAAATGTTTTTCTAAGTCCTATACGATTCATTATAATATTATAAAATACTGGAAGTATTAATATAAACAGATATCCATTTAAATCTAAAAATATATTTTGAATTGGTCTTTTATAAATTAATGCAAGAATTGTTCCCCATAAAAGCATAATAATAAAAATACAAAAACTAATTGTAGTTGATTTACTTTTGAATAATTTAGTTTTGTTTTTTAGTAGATATATTATTCCTGCTATAAATGATATTGCAAATATCATCATTCTAAGGGATATATCAAATCCAGCAATATTTAGGTCTAATAAATGTCCCTGAGAACCTACAATAAGTTCTACAAAGCTTATATATATTGCATATTCAATATTTTTTATAATAAAATATGATATCAGTAGAGATGTTATTATAAATACAAAATTTTCAATACTACTTATTTCATGAGTAATAAAAGATACTGTTTCAAATATAAAAAGTATTAGAAATGTTATGCTAAAGTATTTGTTTTTGAAAATATTTTTCATAAATACTTTTTTTTCTTTGGTAATATTTTTAGTTTTGCAGCTACTACAACAAGTCTTACTATAAACCAATTTACAAGCATAAAAAATTGTAAAATTAAAACAGACAATTTACTATTATGTTTTTTGAAATATGTTAATAGGCTTTTATTGAATGTTTTTTGATTTCGCAGTATTTTTTCTTGTTTAAAACTTTCTCCTTTGTGATGTTTTATACTTGTAATTGGAGTAAATATAATATTATATCCATATTTCTTTATCCTTG
>JAQUXC010000023.1 GCA_028692545.1 Patescibacteria group bacterium
CTCCTAAATACCATAAAACTCGCTTTTCTTTTGGATAACTTGGTTTTAAAGGCATATATTTGTTTATTAGTTAACAGTGTTACCCCTAAGTATACCAAGTGTTACCTATTAGTGTTAACTGTACAAGTATTTGACATTGTTTATTATTGTGCTATAATTTTTATATTCCATAGACAGTAGGTGCTCTTCGATTAACTCAGAGCTTAATTACCTACCGAGGAGATTAAAAAAGATTTGGTTTCTTTTTATGGTCTGTGGAAAACACAGATTTTTTATATACTAATAAAATACTAATATACGAATATTTGAATATGTACAAATATACTAATGAAATACTAATATTCTAATGAATGTTAATAAAATTAAAATTTTAAATTAATAACATAAACATATGGCAAAAAATAAAGTACAGAAAGAAGAAGCATTAAAAGAAGCCAAGGATAGACTTAAATCATCAAAGCTTACTATTATTACTTCTTATAAAAATTTACCAGTAAGTCAGGTTGAAAAAATTAGAAAAGAATTAAGAGAACAGGGTATTTTTTATAAAGTTATAAAAAAGACTATTTTGAAATTGGCAGCATCTGAAAATATTGATGAATCAGCTATAGATGATACAAAGGGTAATCTTACAGTAGCATTTGGAAATGATGAAGTTGCAGCTGCAAGAATACTTGCAAAATTTGCAAAAGAAAATGAAGGATTGGAAATACATGGTGGTTGGCTAGAAGATAAATTTATGAGCAAAAGCCAAGTAGAAGAATTATCAAAGATATTAAGCAAAGAAGAGTTATTGTCAAAACTTTTAAGAACAATGAACAACCCAATGACAGGATTTGTAAATGTATTAAGTGGCAATATGCGTGGACTTGTAAATGTTTTAAAAGCTATATCTGAAAAGAAATAATATAATAATTAATTAATAATTAATCCTGCCTAAGCTTCGCTTCGGTGGGACAAGTAAAAATATGACAGAAGAAACAATCCCTACAAAGTTTAAATCTATTGTAGAAGAAATTGAAAAAATGTCTGTACTAGATCTTTCAGAACTAGTAAAGATATTAGAAGAAAAATTTGGAGTTTCAGCAGCTGCTCCTATGATGATGGGTGCTATGCCTACTGCTACAGCAGAAGCTGTAGAAGAAAAAGACTCATTTGATGTAGAACTTACAGAATGTGGCGCAAACAAAATTGGTGTTATAAAAGCAATTAGAAATTTGACTCAATTAGGTCTAAAAGAGGCAAAAGACATTGCTGATCAAGCACCAAAGGTTGTTTTAGAAGGTGCAAACAAAGAAGTTGCAGAAGATGCAAAGAAACAATTAGAAGAAGCTGGTGGAAAAGTAACTTTGAAATAAGCTTTTTTTCTATACAAAAAAACCATCCCACTAAGCGGGATGGTTTTTTGATATCTTAAAGTTTTAAAATTTAAATTCCAATATGCTATTTTCAGATTGTATATATATTTTTTTAGCAGAACCATCTACTATAAAATTGTTCATATTTTTTATTGTAGGAAAATAATATTGATTTATAAGAGCTCCATCTTTGTTTATTATTACTATTCTTTTACTGGTATTATCCATCAAATATACTTCTTGAATTGTTCTGTCTGTATATATTTTGTCTATATTTTTTACAATTGGGTCTATTAAGGTTATATTTATTGATTTTAAATCTCCACTATAAAATCTTATTATATTACCATCACTTGTTCCAAGATATATATCTCCATCTATTGTTATTGAAGTTGCTTTTGATATATCAGTGTTAGATTTTATCCAATTTTCTCCTTTAGAAAAATTTGTTTCACCCATAGTATGCTTGTATATTTGTTTGCTTTCTGAATCAAGTATATATAGTCTATTTCCATACATTTGTGCATCTTTTGTATTTTTGTAATTTGGATGTAGTGCTATATTCATTTCTACTTTTTCTCTAGTTTCTAAATTAATCTTTATTACTTTGTCATTTTCTAATATATATACAAATTCATCTTCTTTTGTGAATGTATCAATATTACCTTGACTTTGATACTCCAAAATAGTATTTAAATCTTTTGACTTGAGATTTAATTGATTTATAGTTTTGTTGTTTTTATTCGTCAAAATAATAGAATCTCCATATTTAAACATATTATCTGCTTTAAAATCCAATTCTTTAATAGAGTTAATGTCTGATACTGTTGTTAACTTTCTTATTTTATTTAATATTTCTGTAAATTTTTGTAATACATCATTGTATCTTTGTTTTTGTTCCTCAGTCTTTTGTGGTAATGAATTTATAAGTTCAGATATTTCGTTTAATTTTTCTTTTGCTTGGTTTTCATCTTTGTATATTCCAAGTAAATCATATTCTTCTTGTTTTTCTTCTATATTTTTAATGATTGTATTATATGTTTCTTCTATTTTTTTAGTTTCTTTTTTGCGATTGTTTATAAATATACTAATTGCAAAAATTATTAATATTAAAAGAGCCGTTAGTAATATTATTGTGTTTTTATTTGGTTTTTTTGAACCAAAGTTTTTTGTTTCTCCTTTTAATATAGCATTTGTTTGTAGTGAAAGATTATCATTTTGTTTAATCTTCTTCGTAAATATTTTTTTGCTAATTTTTATAATAATTTTAATAGGATATTTTAATACTTTCCAAAGAATAGATAAATATGTTTTTAGATAACTAAATATAGGTTTTATATTTAATTTTATATGAGGTTTTCTGATTTTTTTTGAAATTTTCGGTATTTTTTCTTGATTTTCTTTTAAAAGTTCTTGTTTTACAAAATCCATAACATCTTGTCCTGAATTTTCTTCTGTTTCTATATCACTTTTCCCTTTTGTTAATATATCTTTTGTTCTTTTTTGATTTTGAAGTAGTTTATCTATTGATTCTTTTGAATTATCTTTATTATATAATATATTTTTTACGTCCTCTTTTGTTTCTTCTTTGTCTTGGTTTTCAAATGGACATAATTTTACAAAAACAGAGCAAAAATTTTTATCTGTAATTTTATACAATAACTCTTTTAATTTTATGTTTATTCCGACGAATTCGTTTTCAGATATTATTTCTGATAATTTTTCCTCAGATATATAATCAAATAGAGTATCAGTCGTAAATATTAATGATTGATTTGGTTCTATGTTGCCACTTAGAATATTTGTAAAAATTTTATCTACTGTTGGCTTGTCTATTCCATCATCTAAGTAATCAAAAATATTTATTAATTCTTTATTATTTGTGGTCCAAGCAGAAATATTTCCAACAGGAGAAAAATATACTTCTTGTCTATAGATTATGGAAATCACTGCTTTGAATTTTTTTAGAAAATTATTATCTACTTCTGTTATGAGTGGTAAATTTTCGTTTACTTCTTCTAATATACTCTCTAGCATTGCTTCCTGTTCTACCAAGGTTGAATTATAATAAAGCTTGTGTATTCTTTGAACCAATAAATTTCCTAACTCTTTTGGGTTTTCAGTTGATTCAGGAAATTCAAGAAGAATCACAAGTTTACCTTTGTTCTTTTGATCTTTATTTGGAGAACCTGTGTATATAAACACATTTTCTGAATTTTCTTTAGATTTTAATATTAATTTATTTGTTTTTAGTACATATTTCATCTTGTTTGTAGTTCTTGTTTATTACCTAGAAATATTATACTATAAAAAGAGAATATTTTAAATTAAAATAGTTTCATTCTATGCTTGAACAATTATTTGGATCGCAAACAAGAACAAAACTTTTAAGATTGTTTTTTATTGAAAATAATAAAAGTTTTTTTGTTAGAGAAATTACAAGAAATATAAATGAAAGAATAAACTCAGTAAGAAGAGAGCTTGAAAATCTAGAAAAGTTAGGACTTCTAAAATCAGAAACCAAAGACTATAAGAAATATTACTCTTTGAATAATAATTTTATCCTTATTGATGAACTTAGAAGACTTGTGTTAAAATCTCGTGTATTATTAGAAAAAGAATATGCAAAGAAATTCAAGGATATAACGGGTATAAAATATTTAGCACTTACTGGTACTTTTGTAGATTTGAAATTAGAGACAATTACAGATATTTTAATTGTAGGAAAAACAAGTAAAGAAAAAATAGAAAAAGTAATTAATAAACTATCAGAAGAGTTTGTTTCCGAAATAAACTATACAATAATGGATATAAAAGAGTTTGAATATCGCAAAAAAATGGCAGACAAATTTCTTTATAATGTTTTGAAGAATAAAAAAATAGTTTTAATAGATAATTTAGGATTATCCAAAAAATCTAAATGATTTTATATATAAACACAAGTGTTAGAAATTTTTTAGAATTCGCCATAATAGAAAATGACGATGTTTTTTTGTTGAAAAGAAAAGTAAACCTTTTGCAATCAGAAAATGCTTTGTTTTTGTTGGATTTTATTTTGAAAAAATATAAACTTAATTTAAAAGATATTGAGAAAATTATAGTTAATCGTGGTCCAGGATCATTTACATCTGTTAGACTTGGTATAGTTATTGCAAATACACTCTCATATGGTCTAAAAACGCCTATTTTTGGCATAGAGAACGTAGAAATAACAAAGAAGGCAGATTATCTTGATTTACAAAAAAATGCTCAAAAATACGATTTTGTAAGGCCTTATTATGACAGGGAGCCAGACATTACCAAATCCAACAAGCTTGATAAAATTTTGAAAAGATAATGACTTCAAATAATAAAAAAATAGTCGCTGTAATAGGAGGCGGACCAGCTGGAATGATGGCTTCTATTATTGCATCAGAAAACAAAGACAATGATGTATATTTGTTTGAAAAAAACAATTCTCTTGGGAGAAAATTATTACTCACTGGAAAGGGGAGATGTAATATTACTAATTCAGAAACTGATATAAAAAAATTTATTTCTTTTTTTGGAAAAAATGGAAAATTTTTGCATCATGCCTTTAGTGTATTTTTTAATGAAGACTTATTGGATTTTTTTAGAAAAAAAGGAGTTCATTTTGTATATGAAAGAGGAAATAGGGTTTTTCCAAAAAGCGAGGACTCAAATGAAATTTTAAACGCATTGAAAAAATGTTTAAAAGAAAATAATGTAAAAGTAGAAACAAATAAATCTTTGATATCAATTGAAAAGAAAAAAGACAAATTTGTTTTGAAGTTCGGTAATTTAGATTTCATTGCAGATAAAGTAATAATTGCATGTGGAGGAAAATCATACCCTGGGACTGGCTCAACTGGTGAAATATTTAATATTTGTAAAAAATTGGGACACACGATAGTAAATCCTGTGCCATCTTTGGTGCCTATTGTGCTAAAGGAGCGATTTATTTCTAGATTAGAGGGATTGTCACTAAAAAATGTAAAAGTTTCTGTATCGAAGAATAATAAGGAAATAATATCACAGTTTGGAGATATGCTTTTTACTAATAATGGCGTTTCTGGTCCAATAGTTTTATCGCTTAGCAAATATATATGTCGTGAAGATTTAAAAAATTTGATTTTGACAATTGATTTGAAACCAGCTCTAAGTATAGAACAATTAAATATTAGAATTAGACGAGAAATGAATGACAAAAATATTATTTATAAGAATTTACTTAAATTATTATTGCCGAGCAATTTGATTCCAATATTTTTGGAAATATTAAATGCAGATGAAAATAAAAAAATAAAACATTTGAATAAAGAAGAAATTTCTGAGTTATGTAATTTATTAAAACATTTTGAATTTCATATAGATAGTCTTGAAAGTTTTGGGTATTCTATTGTTACATCAGGCGGTGTAAGTATAAAGGAAATGAGTCCTATGACAATGGAATCAAAAAAAATCCCAGGACTTTTTTTTGCTGGAGAGAGTATTGATATCGATGGAGAAACTGGCGGCTATAATCTTCAAGCCGCGTTTTCTACTGGATTTGTTGCTGGTAAATCCGCAAGTAGCTAATTTATATATCAGATTTGTTTATAAATATGTATTTTCCGGAATGTATGTTTCCAAGTTCTAAATTTCCAATTTGAATTCTTTTTAAATTTATAATTCCAGAGCCAACACTTTTTATCATTTCTCTTATTTGTCTTTTGCGACCTTCAAATATAGTAATTTCCAATTTTGTTTTGTCTATCAAATTTACTTTTGCTGGTTTTGTTTTCTTATCTTCTATAATTATGCCATCTCTTAGCATTTGAATTTGCTGTTTTGTAAGAGTTTTGTTTAGTATTACTTCGTATATTTTTTGAAGTTTGTATTTTGGATGAGTAATTTCTTCTATAAAATCTCCATCATTTGTCATTATAATAAGTCCTTCAGAGGTATAATCAAGTCTTCCTACATATTTCAAATTTTGAAATTCACTTGGCAATAAATCATATATAGTTTTTCTTTCATAATCATCTTGTTTTGTAACAATATAGCCAACTGGTTTATTGATTGCTATATATATTTTTTCTTGTTCATTTTTTAGAATTTTGTTTTTGTATTTTACTTCATCATTTTCATTTACTTGAGTTCCTAAATCAGAAATAATTTTGTTGTTTACAATAATTTCTCCATTTTTAACAAGCTCTTCAACTTTTCGTCTAGAGCCAAGATTACATTGTGCCAAAAATTTGTTTATCCTCATATATGAAATAATAACATTTTATGTTTAAAAAGAGAAAGCCTGTTGAGTTAAACTCAGCAGGCTTTCATTGTATTTTACTGAACAGGATTTTTTATCCTATCCAGCATTGATTTCGGGATACTTTCGTTTGAAAAAGGGCTTGGACCTTTTTCGTTAACGACTGGATTCCACCTCTGATAATATGCCTTATCCCAAGCAAGGCCATATATGGAACTTTTGGTCTGAAGATTTTCAAGGCAAGCTTGAAAGTAATTTGCCTGAATCTCTTCATTTAGAACAGCTCCATTGAGATAATTTTCATTATACATTTGTCCAAGGAAACCATTTCCAAGAGCTCCGTTATAACTTCCACAGGCAGTTTCGCCAATTATGACTTTTTTGCCATATTCGGTTGATCTTTGTTCCCATTTCTGAAAACTCGGAACAACACCTTGGCGAATTAGTGATATCGATGGATTATTCAAGTTTGATAATCCTTGAATGTACATTGTACATCCAAGATAATCAACCCTTGATTTGAGCTGGGAACACATGGTATCAAATTCATCAGTTCCTCCATAATGCCCATTTTTTGAATAATAGGTAATAGAACCGGAATATTTGGAATTGATTCCGGTGATAATATTGTCCCAGTACTGGGAGTATTGAGGAGTAGAAATCATTTCTAACTCCTGTCCGAAATTAAACAATTCTGCACCCATTGTTTGGGCAAGTTCGGCACAATCTTTAGTATATTGTGCGTATTCATTGAAGAATACGTCAATATAGTTTGGAATAAAATCGCACTTGCTTCCCTCACGTACTCCATGGCCGAGATAAATACACCAGCCAGAAGCGTCGTAAACAATAGGAAATAAGTCCAAAGCAAGCTGAACTTTCATACCAAGTCCATGTGCTATAGTAGATAGAGTAATTAATTGCTCATCGGTTAGGTTTCCCCAACCAGCGACACCATCATTGTTTAAATTTCTTCCAGCGAATTCTTCATAGATATGATCATTGAAGATATATCCGCCTTTGTATAAGGTGATACAGTTAACGCCTTTGGTTGCAAGGATTTGCATCCTTGTTGTGATAACATCAACCAACTCTTCTCTGCTAAACCTGTCATCCAGATAATATATCTGGGTGTTCATTATGATCAGCTTTTGGTCATTATGTTCTGGTTTGGTTGTTTTGTCACAACCCAAAGAGAGAATAGTTAACATTATTATCAATGACAAAATTATTGTCTTCATGAGTTCCTCCAGTTATTTTTTTGTGAATTTTTTATATTACTATATTTTTGTACATTAGTCAATGTTTTGTACAGTTAACACTAATAGGTAACACTTGGTATACTTAGGGGTAACACTGTTAACTAATAAACAAATATATGCCTTTAAAACCAAGTTATCCAAAAGAAAAGCGAGTTTTATGGTATTTAGGA